>CAYWQC010000001.1:0-33473 GCA_964460405.1 uncultured Staphylococcaceae bacterium
AACCACCACCAATCGCAAGAATAAAATCAATATGTTGTTCTCGTGCTAGTTTTAGGGCTTCCCTTACATAGATGATTTCCGGGTTTGGCCTAATGCCTAAATAGCAATGGAATTGGATGCCATGATCGCTTAGTTGTTTTTCAATAGTGGCAAGAAGACCGCTTTTAATCAAACTTGTTTGGCCACCAAAAATAAGAACATTTTTGAAACCGTATTGCTTAATTATCTCACCAACCTTTGATTCTTGGTCTTCACCAAAATAGAGTTTTGTCTTTAGATGAAGTTCAAAATTATGCATTGTTTGCTCCTTTGTGTATCGCAACTTCTAACAAGTGCGAAAAATATTTCTGAGCCCGATCAATGACCACAGAGCTGTCTTCATCGATGGGATTACGCAACCACATCATAATGATGTTTGCGTATCCTGATCCAAAAAAGCTCGCTAGAAATTTTCTTTCTTCTACCTCAATGGCATGATCGTGGTCCAGCGCATCGATATGCTTGAGTTCAATATTGTAAAAAGTATTAAAGAAAAATTCCATTAACAAGTCTTTGCCGGCACTTTGTGCCGTATTTTGAATGAGGTTATAATTGTCTTCAACATAGTCAAAGACATGGACTAGCGCTTGTGAATAGTCTTGTTCTTCATCTAAGTTGGGAATTTTTTCATTAAGAAAAACCCATGTGAGAAGATCGTATGTGTTACGAAAGTGATAGTAAAAAGATTGACGATTGATTCCACACATCTTTGATAATTTCATCACGCTAATATCATCTAGTGCGACAGTCGACATCAATTTTTTTAAGGCATCTGCAAGTCTTTCTTCTGTTTTCATTGTCTTTCTTTCGCAATACTTAGGGCGATTTCTGCGCCTAATTTCGCATTATTTAAAATTAATTTAGTATTAGCCTCAAGTGAATTTCCCCGCGATAGTTCAACCATTGTTTTAAGAAGAAAGGGGGTTTCTTCCTTACCCTTAATACCCTTCTGCTTTGCCATTAACAAAGCCTGCTTGATCCACTCATCCATTTGTTGATAATCAAGGCTATCCTCTGCGGGAATTGGATTAGCTACCAACACTGCTTGAGGGAGTTGCATTTCCGATTGACAGCAATAAAGCTTCGCGATATCCACGGGGTGATCGAGACGAATTGGCACATTAATATGACTGGTTCTCGTGTAAAACAATGGTAATTTATCACTTTGATAACCAACTAGTGGGACACCAACTGTTTCAAGATATTCGACCGTTTTTTCAACATCAAGAATTGCCTTTGGTCCTGCACAGACGACAATCATCCGTGTCTTACTTAATTCGACAAGATCGTTAGACACATCAAAACTTGATTCAGCACCACGGTGCACGCCACCAATACCTCCCGTAACAAACACATCAATTCCGGCCATTTTTGCCGCTAACATAGTGGCAGCAACAGTGGTTGATCCCCATAGTTTCTGTGAAGTGACATGGGCTAAATCGCGACCTGACACCTTAACAATGCCGTCGCGCTTACCAAATTCTTGAATTTGCGTCTCGCTCATACCAATAATAATATCGCCATCGATAATCCCAATTGTCGCGGCGATTGCGCCGGTGTCATTAATCACTTTTTCAACATCCATTGCTACTTTGACATTTGTGGGATAAGGCATACCATGAGAAATAATCGTCGATTCAAGAGCAACGACTGCTTGGTTGTGTTTAAGGGCATCTTGAACTTTTTTATTAATAATAATCATATTTTACCTCTTCTTTTTCTTTTTATCCGCAAACTGAAGGTCGATGAGGAAGAAGGCGACAACCGCACCAATATTAATGACAACAAGTTCAATAATGTTTATTCCACTCAAATCGCGATAGTCAATTTTGAATAGATCAACACGCAGATAACCGGCAGCAAACATGACGACAATGGCCCCAACGAGTAGGACGAAGAAAAGGGTCCCCCGATACCAATCAAGAGGCAGGCTTGTCCTGAAAAGAACAACAAAACTAATAAAGATCATTGTCAAAACACTCATTGTAATGGCGGCGTATTCATTTACACGAAGACTGCCTGGTTGTATCGTTTCAATATTTCGCATGACAAAGAAAGCGAAGACCGCGAGTACCATAACGATTGAGCCTGGAAGTGCTTTTTTAACAACATTACTCATAAATGTGCCCTTGATTTTCGTACTATTAGGCTGTAAGGATAAGAAGAATGAAGCAACACCAATGGTGAAAAACTCCCATATATAAAGGTGTTGTGTCACAAATGGGTACGCGACTTGATTGCCAACAGGCGCTAGCATCGAGCCAACTAAGAAAAGAATCGACATAATAATTGTAAAGGTTGTTTTAACTAAAAACAGTGACCATGTTCTTTGCAAATTATTAATTGCTCTTCTTCCCTCGTCAACAATTGACGGGAGGGCATCAAAATTTTGTTCAATAATTAAGTTTGCAACACTACGAGCCGCTCCACTACCGTTGGCCATTGCAATCGAACAATCGGCCGCTTTAAGTGCAAGCACATCATTAACACCATCACCAATCATACCAACAACAAGACCTGATTTTTGTAGTTTACGGACAATAACCTCTTTTTGATTTGGTTTGACTCGTCCAAAGACTGTATATGAATCCGCGACTCTTCTTACTTCATCGCGATCTAAACTTGATAAATCGATGGCATTCTCAGCCCCAAACACACCTGCTCTTTGGCTAACTGCCGCGACAGTTCCAGGATCATCACCTGAAATAATTTTAATTTTTACGCCATTGTCAATAAACCACTTGATGGCGTCAATCGCTTCACTACGAATATGATCTTCAAGGGCAATAAGGGCGATTGGCACCCCTTCGTTAATTGCTTGAACTTTAGCTCTTTTTTTATTACGGGTTAATACAAGAACCCGAAGGCCCCGACTCATAAATGCCTTCTCAATATCAGATATTTGTTCTTTGTGTTTCGCGTTTAACAATGAGGTTGATGCCCCTAAATAGTAGGTTTCACCATTTTTAAATCGCACAGCACTATATTTATCTTCGCTAGAAAACGGGGTGATGATACTCGTATCAATATATTCTTTGAATTTGAAGTAATCTTTGAGCGCCATAGCGGTCGGGTTTTCATCCTTGGTCGCGGCGACAATATTGGCAATGATATTTTCGATATCAATATCGTCATTTGGATTGAATTCATAAAGTTCTGAAACACTCATTGTGCCATCTGTCAGTGTCCCGGTTTTATCTAGACAAAGTACATCCACGCGCGCAAGCATTTCAATTGAATACATTTCTTGCACAAGGGTACGTTTTTTTCCAAGACGAACAACACCAACGGAAAGGGTCATGCTCGTTAACAAATACATCCCCGAAGGAATCATCCCAACCAGCGATCCAGAAATACTAGCCACACTACTGAAAAGATCAACCTCTTGATAAATTGTTGAAACAATCATCAATCCCCCAATGGTGATAACAATCACACCAATAATTTTGAAAAGACTCTTAATTGAACTCAACAATTGCGATTTTGGCCGTTTAAAAGCCTGTGCCCGGACTTGTATCGTTTGGGCATAACTCAGCTTACCAATCTTATCAACACGCATGTAGGCCGTGCCACTTGTAACGAAAGAACCTGACAATACTTGATCTTCCTTGTGTTTTTTAATAATCTCAGATTCACCGGTTAAAAGTGATTCATTTACACTTATCTCACCTTCGATAACAACGCCATCAGCAGGAATTTGATCACCCATTTTTAAGACAATGACATCATCAAGAACGATTTGATCCTTATCTAATTCACTTGTAATGCCTTCACGAACAACCTTAACACTACTTTTTGTAAGAATACTTAATTCTTTTAATGTTTTTTGTGCGCGAAAGTCTTGAATAAGACCAATCGCAGTGTTGGCAACTAAAATAACAAGAAAGAAGAGTCCACCATAGTTTTGGACCCAAATCATCGCCGCAGCGATGATATAGAGGAGAATATTAAAGAAGGAGAATAGATTGGTTACTAAAATTTCTAGGGTTGATTTGCCAATGACCTTCTTTGAATAATTAGTTAACTTCTTTTTTTGCCGTTGCAAAACCTGCTCAAGGCTTAAACCTTGACTGTGACTAGGGTTAAATCGTTCGATTCCTTCAAGGAGAATTTCGCTTTTGCGTATTCTTCTTGTTGCATATCCGGCTTTATCTTTCATAAATTACTCTATTTTTAATTATAGACTAAAAGTCTATAGATGTCCTTTAATATTGTTACAGTGTCAAAAAAATTATTCAGTTCTTAAGGCCTCAACAGGATTTTTGCGAGCGGCAACACTACTTGGTAACAGCCCGGAAAGCATTGTTAAACCAACATTAATGACGACAAGGATAATAGCAATCCAAGGTGTGAGGTTGGCAATGGTTCCAATATTTTGATCTGGGAACAATTGATTAAGAATGAGGTTGATTGGGACCGTCAAAACATAGGCAACAACGACACCAATTAGCCCCGCAGCAAGACCAATAATAAAGGTTTCGGCTTGGAATAGTCTTCCCACATCTTTCTTCCGGGCGCCAATTGCACGAAGAACGCCTATTTCCTTGGTTCTTTCAATCACGGAAATATAGGTGATAATCCCAATGAGAACGCCAGACACAACAAGGGAAATACTCGTAAAGAAGATGAGAACAATCGAAACGATATTGACCATCGTGGCTAGCGAGTTAGTAATCGTTGATACCAAGTCTGAATAGATGACTTCATTACCTGGTTCAACCGTCTTATTATAGTCATCAAAGGCGACTTTAATATCTTTACGTGCTTGTGCAGTCGACGGGAAAATCGCGATCGATTCAACATTTGAATAAATCGCTTCAAACACACTCTTAATCATCTGTCCAAATTGATTGCTATCGTCAATGTCGGAAATTTGGGCATTGTTACGTTTTGCCAAACTAAGAAAATCCGTTTGACTGAGGATCTTTTGTGGGTTACCACTATCATAATATGGATCATAATAGCGAATATATTCAAGCGCTTTTTGGGGATCACTCGTCAATTCGGGATCGGTAAGCGCTGCGGGATCAATCGTAATATTATGAAAAATCGATTGCGAAAAATCACTATCTTTATTATACGTTTGCATCATCGTGTTGAGTGCTTCAGTAAACGCCAAACCATTTGATAAAATTGATAATTCAGTTCCGGCTTTGGGTCGTAAAACGCCGACGATTTCTAATTCGATTCCCGAGTTATCATCTTCGAAAAGAGTCAGTGCGTTAGCTTGACTTGTCACCGTGTATTTTTCAATCGTTTTTGTTCCACTTTCCGAACTGAGATCCCCAACAACAAAGTCTAAATCTTGGCGACGTTCATAAAAATCATTGTTTTCAACAAGTTTGTATTTTTTTCCCAACACATCGTTGAAACTGAATGACTCAATCGTGGTCGTTCCACTTTCTAAAAACCCAATTCTTTGTAAATCACTGATGCTAACACGGTTGTAACGGTCGATTACAAGGACAATTTCATTGGCGTTTTCTGGAAACCGTGATTGACTACCAATTAAGTCATAATATTCTCCGACAAATTCTTGATCACCAAATAACTGGGTGAATGTTCCCGATCCTGTCGGCGTCACTTGCGAAAAGTTAGTGGAACCCGCAGTGTTAATCGTCCCGTTAGGGTATTCGGTTAATAGTTTCATGTGTGTCGGGTAGTTAAACACAACACTACTGGCAAGTCCATCATCTTCAAGACTCTGTACAAAGTTAAGAAAATCCGGCGTCAATTGATTATAGTAAAATGCTATTGAAGATTCGTTCGTGTCATTAGGATCATACACATACACTTCTTCAGCCTGGGGATATTGTTCGCGATCGACTTCTTGAAAACTAGCCGGACTTAGTTCGAATGAATTGGCAAACACACCAATTGGGTATGAGGCCATCGTATCGCTTTCAACCCGACCAATATAATCATTGAACCCTGTCGAGAGTGAGGCCACAAGCGCAACACCAATAATGCCAAGAGAGCCTGCCACAGATGTAATAATAGATCGTCCTTTTTTGGTTAAAATATTTTTAAAACTACTCTTAAGGGCCATCGAAAAAGGCATCGAAGTATAAGCGTTTTTCTCCTTGCCAATGCTGTCTTGTTTTTCTAGTTCAACTTTTGCGCTATCACTGGTAATGACACCGTCCAACATACGAATAATGCGGTCACTATATTTTTCCGCTAAGTGTTCATTATGAGAAACCATGATAACAAGTCTGGTTTTGCTAACTTCTTTAATAATATCCATGACTTGCTCACTTGTTTGGCTATCAAGGGCGCCAGTCGGCTCATCGGCTAAAATAATCGAGGGATCATTAACAAGGGCGCGGGCAATCGCAACACGTTGCATCTGTCCACCAGATAATTGATTGGTTTGTTTATACATTTCTGGTTCAAGTCCCACACTAATAAGGGCTTGCTTTGCCTTTTCAACGCGTTGCTTACTCGACATACCTGTGAGCGTCAAGGACATTTCGACATTATCTAAAACATTGAGGTGATTAATCAAATTATAGCTTTGAAAAACAAAACCGACACGGTGATTACGGTATGCGTCCCAATCACGATCGACAAACTGTTTGGTGGATTTGCCTTCAATAATGAGGTCACCACTTGTGTATTGATCTAAACCACCAATCAGATTTAACAATGTCGTTTTGCCACATCCAGAGGGACCTAAAATTGTTACAAATTGTTGAGCAGGAAAACTAATATTAACGTCTTTTAAAACCTTGAGTGGTTTGTTGTCGACATAGTAATTTTTAAAAATGTTTTTAAGTTGTAACATAAGTTCCTCCGCTAACTAAAAATATATAGATATTTTACACTGTTTTTATATATATAAAAACAATTATACAACTACATAACGTGTTTTTGCTGTTATTTTTGTTGTTTTCTCTTTGTTTGAAAGAAGTCCGACATAAGTGTGGCACACTCTTCTTTGAGCACACCACCTGTAAGACGTGGATAATGATTAAGATTTTGTTGTTCAAAGAGATTAAAAGAACTCCCTAAAGCCCCGCCTTTTGGCTCGCTAGCCCCATATACCACACGACCAATTCGTGACCAAATTGTCGCGCCCGCACACATTGAACATGGTTCGATTGTCACATATAGTGTCGTGTCTTCTAAGTGCCATGTGCCTAATTTTTTAGCGGCTTTACGAATGGCGATAATCTCTGCGTGTCCCGTAGGATCAAAGCTAGACTCACGGTTGTTATGGCCTCGAGCGATAATTTTACCATCCTTAACAAGGACGGCCCCAACGGGTACCTCGTCCTTGGCGAAAGCTTTTTGGGCTTCCCTTATTGCATGTTTCATCATTTTTTCATCAGTGGTCATTTTCATCATTAAAAATAAAACCACCGCACATGAATACCAATCTTAAGGCTGCTACGTTCCCGTCCTGACCTGGTTCGAATAATACCCATCGCGATGGCATAATTATTATAACAAAATTAGCGTGTTAGGGAAATCTTTTCAATTCCACCCATAAAGGGTCTCAACACTTCAGGGACGATAACATCACCGTCTTTTGTTTGATATTGTTCAACAATCGCCGGGACCAAGCGACTTGTCGCAAGACCACTTGCATTCAGTGTGTGGACATATTTAACCTTCCCCGTTTCTTTGTCACGATATCTCATCATACCCCGTCGGGCTTGATAATCTCTAGCGTTGCTGACGCTACTGACTTCTTTATAAATCCCCATCGAAGGTATCCAAACCTCAATATCATAAGTTCTTGCCATTGAATGAGAACAATCTCCCGCGGCAAGTTTAGAAATTTGAAAATGAAGTCCAAGTTTTTCAACCAAGGTTTTTGCCTTGTTAACCATATCTTCAAACGCCTTATCGCTGGCATCTTCTTTGGTGTATTGAACAATTTCAACTTTATTAAATTGATAGCCACGAATCATCCCACGTTCTTCAGTACGGTAGGAGCCGGCCTCACTACGATAACATGGCGTATATGCAAAATATTGATGGGGAAGTTCTTCTTCACTCAAAATTTCATCACGGTGAATGTTTACCAGTGCGGTTTCTGCAGTTGGTAGTAAAAACCGGCGTGGGTTCATTCCCTCCAACCAAAATACATCACTTTCGAATTTCGGAAATTGTCCAGCAGTCACACCACTTTCATAATTAAGAAGGTGCGGTGGAATAATCATCTCATAGCCATCTTTAATGTGCTCAGAGACAAAGAAATTTAGTAAAGCCCACTCTAACATCGCGCCTACACCCTTATACATCCAAGTGCCATTACCACTCATTTTCGCGGCCCTTTTGTAATCGATAATGCCTAGTGATTCACATAACGCAACGTGATCCTTGACCTTGAAATCAAACTTAGGTGTCTCCTTATACGTATAAATAACACGGTTATTATCCTTGTTTCCTGCTAATAAATCTTCGTCAGGTAAATTAGGTAATTGCATTAAAACACCAGCAATTTCAGCGTCAATTAAGTTTAATTGCTTTTCCTTTTCTTCATTCATAGCTTTCAGCGCTTTGACCTTAGCAAAAATGTCTTGTATGTCTCCACCCGCTTTTTTAACAACAGGGACCGATGCGCTTAGCTTATTTTGTTCGGCTTTTGCGTTTTCTACTTCTTGTCGAAGCGTCCTTCTTAAACTATCTTTTGCGAGAAGATCAACAAAATCTTCATGCCACCCTTTCTTTGCCAAAAGGGCAATCACCTTATCTTTATGTTCGCGAATTAAGTTAATATCAATCATGCTTTTTCCTCCTCTTAAGAAAATAAAAAACGCCCACATAGGGCGTTAATAAACGCGGTGCCACCTAATTCATGCAATATTTGCATCTTGAATGTTTTTAACGCAAACTAACGGAACGATTAAGTTCATCCTCAAAGGTGGAATTCATTGCCCTCACTTATTGGTCTTACACCCTCACCAATTCGCTATTAAGTTTTGGGCTACTACTAGCCTTGTCATCGGACAAGACTATTGTATATGTTTCTTTGCTTGTTTGCAATGCTGATAGGTAAAGAAAAAACGCCACAATACTGTGACGTTTAAACTTTTTATTCGTTGCTATCTACAGGGTTCTCTTCACCGGTTGCATCCGGTGTTATGTCGTCCTCTTCAACATCGTCTTCTTCACTATGTTCAACAACTGCAAAGGAGGATAGGGCTTCACCTTTTTTAAGGTTAATTACTTTAACGCCTTGCGTATGTCTTCCGAGAACACTTACTTGTTCGAGTGTGATCCGAATGACCGTACCTTCTTGGGTGATGAGGAAGAGGTCTTCATCTCCTCTTACCGCTCTGATACCGACAAGATGACCAACCTTTTCACTGGCTTTAATCGTGGCAACACCTTTACTTCCACGCTTGGTAAGGCGATAGTCTTGCGTGTGACTCATCTTTCCATAGCCCTTTGAAGTGAGGGCAAGGATGAGCTCACCTTCGAGTGAAGTTGTCACACCCACAACAAAGTCACCTTCATCAAGGTTGATACCACGTACACCTGCCGCGGTTCTTCCCATACTGCGAACATCACTTTCGTTGAATTTGACCATCTTACCATTACTGGCACCGATACCTATGAGTGCGTCTCCATTTGTAACCTTAACATCAATTAATTGGTCGCCTTCACGGAGGTTAATCGCGATTTTTCCATTTTGATTAATACGAGCAAATTCTTCAAGACTTGTCCGTTTGACAACACCTAAACGGGTGACATAAAACAGATAAGTTCCCTCGCTATATTGATCAACACTAAGAATTGCCTTAACGGTTTCTTCTTTATCAAGACTGAGTAGGTTAACGATAGGCATTCCCTTGCCCGTACGTTGTTGTTCAGGTATTTGATGCCCACGTATACGGTACACTTTACCAAAGTTTGTAAAGAAGAGTATGTCAGTGTGTGTTTTAGTGTGAACAAGCATGTCAACCAAATCATCTTGATTGGTCTTCATCCCTTTCACGCCTTTTCCACCACGTTTTTGTGTCCTAAACTCATCAGGACTCATCCGTTTTACATAGCCTTTCTTCGTGATTGAGACAATGATTTCTTCCTCGGGAATGAGGCTTTCATCATCGATGTTGGCTTCTTGGTTACTAATTTGCGTTCTTCTTTCGTCACCAAATTTGGTTTTAATTTCCTCAAGTTCTGTGAGAACCACATCAACCATATTGGCTCTTTGCGAAAGAATGAAACGGTATTTAGCAATACTAATTTCTAATTGTTCTCTTTCTTGTAATAACTTTTCTTTTTCTAATCCTGTTAATCGCCGTAGTGTCATTGATAACACTTCTTTGGTTTGAATTTCGCTAAATCCAAAACGTTCAATTAGGCGGTTAGTCGCTACTTCAGTATTGGCACTACTCTTGATCATTTGCACAATTTCATCAATGTTTTCGTTAGCTTTAATGAGACCAATGACAACATGGTCACGAGCTTCAGCCACTGCCAATTGGTGTACTGTCCGGCGGCGGATAATTTCGACTTGGAAGTCAAGATAATAACTCAACAACTGTTTAACGTTAAGCACTTGTGGGGCATTATCAACAAGACAGAGGTTAATAATCCCAAAACTTGTTTGTAGTTGCGTTTGTTTGTATAAATTATTGAGGATAACTTCAGGAATGACATCCTTACGAAGTTCGATAACGACCCTCATACCCTCTTTGTTTGATTCATCACGAATATCAGTAATACCATCTATCACCTTGTTACGTGCGAGATCCGCGATGGCTTCAATCACACGAGCCTTATTGACTTGATAGGGCATTTCATCAATGATAATCCTATTTTTACCATTTGATAATTCCTCAAAGTGGGCTTTTGAACGAATAACAACTGAACCACGCCCGGTTTCGTAGGCGTCAAGAATGCCTTTTTTACCTAAAATCATCGCTCCGGTAGGAAAATCGGGGCCAAACAAAGCACGTTCCATAATGTCACGTGGTGTAACATCAGGTTCGGTCGCAATTAATTTAATCGCGTTAATTGTTTCGCTAAGGTTGTGAGGGGGCATATTGGTCGCCATCCCCACCGCAATCCCTGAGGACCCATTAACTAATAGGTTAGGGAAGCGACTTGGTAACACTTCTGGTTCTTTCTCACTCCCATCATAGTTGTCGACAAAATCAACCGTATCTTGATTGATATCTTTGACAACTTCAAGAGCAAGCTTTGTCATTCTTGCTTCGGTATATCGCATGGCTGCGGCTTCATCACCATCAATACTACCAAAGTTACCATGACCATCAATGAGAGTGTATCTCATCGAAAATGGTTGGGCTAGACGGACAAGTGTTGAGTAAATAGCGGAATCCCCGTGGGGGTGATATTTACCCATGACGTCCCCGACAATACGCGCGCTTTTTTTATGTGGTTTATCTGGTGTCATGCCCGTTTCATTCATACCATAAACGATGCGACGGTGGACAGGTTTAAACCCGTCTCGCACATCTGGGATTGCCCGTGAGACAATAACAGACATCGCATAGTCAAGAAAGGCACTTCTGACTTCGTGGGCGACTTCTACCTCGTGAATACCTGCTTCAATACCGTCTTTTGGTCCTAATACGTCTTCGGGATTGTTTGTTTTATTTTCTTCGTCAATCATCACAATGACCTCCTAAATATCGAGGTTCTTAACGAATTGTGCGTTGTCGTTAATGAACACCCTTCTTGGTTCGACTTCTTCGCCCATCAAGTCTTCAAACACTTGATCGGCTTCCATAACATCCTCAATGGTTACACGCATTAATTTGCGTTTTTCAGGATCCATCGTCGTATCCCATAATTGTTCTGCATCCATTTCCCCCAACCCTTTATAGCGTTGGAACGGATAACCTGGTCGCAAGTCTAGTTGTTTGCGAATATCATCTAATTGTTTGTCGTTATAGCAATAATATTGTTTACCGCGGTAGTCCACTTTGTAAAGTGGGGGTTGGGCAATATAGACATATCCTCCCTCAATAAGCGGACGCATAAAACGATTAAAGAAGGTTAAAAGTAATACCCGAATGTGACTACCGTCGACATCAGCATCGGTCATGATGATAATTTTGTGATAACGAGCCTTAGTGACATCAAACTCTTCACTTGTGCCGGCGCCTATCGCTTGAATCATGTTACCAACTTCGGCATTGTCATAAATTCGTTTCTCTTGGGCCTTTTGCACGTTGAGAATTTTTCCACGAAGCGGTAAAATCGCTTGTGTTTCACGATTACGACCATTCTTGGCACTCCCACCAGCGGAATTCCCCTCAACAATAAATAACTCACATTCTGCAGGGTTTTTACTCGAACAATCTGCCAATTTTCCCGGCAAAGTTGTGAAATCTAGTGAATCTTTGCGCCGTACGGTTTCTCGAGCCTTGCGGGCCGCGATTCTTGCCTCGGCGGCATTATAAATTTTCTTAATCACTTCTTTGGCTTCGTTGGGGTTTTCTAAGAAGAACCTCTTTAACTGTTCGCCAACGATTTGGCTGACAATCGCTCTCACTTCGGTATTACCCAACTTACTTTTAGTTTGCCCCTCATACTGTGGGTTTGGGTGCTTGATTGACACGATCGCGGTAACACCTTCAAGAACGTCATCGGTGGTGAAATTTTCGTCACCATCTTTGAGTAATTTGTTAGCGCGAGCGTAGTTGTTGATTTCGCGATTGAGAGCAAGTTTAAAACCCGCTTCATGCGTCCCACCCTCACGAGTGCCTATGTTATTACAAAATGTATAAAGGCTGACGTTATAACTATCGGTATATTGGATTGCTGCTTCCACAAAGATGTGACCAACAGATCCATCTAGTTCTACGTCGCCCTTGCCTTCACAATAAATGACTTGGGGAATCGTTGGTTTTTTGTTTTTGTTAATATCAACAACGTATTCTTTGATGCCGCCTTCATAGAAATATTCCATGACTCTAGTTTCTACACCACGGCGATCTTCAACACGAATGCGTATGCCACGATTTAAAAACGCCATTTGTTTGAGGCGATCGCAAATCGTTTGAAAACTAAACGTTTGTGTGTCTTTGAAGATGGTTGCGTCAGGCTTGAATGTTACGCTTGATCCTCGTTTTGTTGTCGCTCCCAACTCTTGGATGTCGCCGACAGCGTGCCCACCATTTTCAAAACGAATAAAGTATTCCACGCCTTTTTTGTGTACATTGACTTCGACCCATTCACTGAGTGCGTTAACAACAGATGCGCCTACACCGTGAAGTCCCCCTGACACCTTATAGGCACTATCATCACTGCCAAATTTTCCTCCAGCGTGCAAAACAGTGAATATCGTTTCTACTGCAGATTTGCCTGTTTTTGCAACAATATCTACTGGCATTCCCCGTCCGTTATCTGTTACCGAAACAGATTCATCTTTGTTGATCGAAACCGTCACGGTATCACAGTATCCCGCTAAGGCTTCGTCGATTGAATTATCAACGATTTCCCAAACAAGATGGTGAAGTCCGGCCTCTCCAGTCGTGCCGATATACATACCCGGTCTTTTCCGAACAGCTTCGAGTCCCTCTAGGACTTCGATTTGTTTGGCGGTATATTCTTCGTTGGCTTTCTCGTGTAAGCGTTCTTCGGCCAACTCACGTGCCTGTTGTTGTTCTAATGTTTCTTTGTTTATTTCACTCATTAGACATTCCTCCTTATCATTTGACCAGCAGTGACCTCATAGATCGCCGCGGCATAATTGTCGTATTTAGTCGTTGTGACAAACACTTGGTTCATCGTATTAAGTAACTCGATTAGCCTTGCTTGGTGGTAATCATCAAGCTCTGAGAAGACATCATCAAGAATTACAATTGGTTTTTTGTTGGCCTCGTTTTCGACGAAGTATGGTGCGATTTTAAGGGCGATAGCAATTAAACGCTTTTGCCCTTGTGAGGCGTGATCTTTGACGTCTTTCCCCTGTAACGTGGCGGCGAGATCGTCGCGATGGGGTCCTACTGTCGTCGTTTGGAGAATGGCTTCCCTTTGTTTGACGCTTATGTAGGTTTCGCGAGCCGTTTCTTGAAAGTTCTTTCCTGGTTTTAAGGAGGGCAAATACCTTAATGAGACATTGAGTCGGTCGTTACTGACCATCTTAATGACTTTGTTGAGCGTTACTTCAAGCTTTTTGCAGTATTTTTGTCGTTCTGTGACGATTTTTTCTGCTCGCTTTACCATCTGTTCGGTAACGATGTCAAATCGTCCGTCAAGCGCTTCTTTTTTGAGGAGAGCGTTTCTTTCTTTGAGGAGCACCTCGTAGTCGATGAGGGCCTCTAAGTACTGTTCGCTTTCTTTGCTCGCTCTTTCATCCATAAACCTCCGCCGGTTTTTCGGTTCCCTATCGAAGAAGAACACGTCTTCAGGGACAAAGGTTGTAATGTTCAACAAGCGATTTAGCTCACTTGTCTTGCGCAAAATTTTGCCATTGACTACAATTGTTTTCCCTTTTGTGGAAATATCAAACTCCACCGTTGCTTTGTGGGGAAGATTGATTGTTGCCTCGATGTGAGCTTTGGTTTTGTCTTTTTGCACAATCACCGAGCTATCGCGGCTACGAAACGAACTGGCAAAGCCGAGCATGTGAATGGCCTCCACAATATTGGTCTTACCGGCCCCGTTTTCACCCACAAGCACATTGAGCCCTTTAACGAATGTCGTTTCTAAACTTGTGTGATTGCGAAAGTGATAAAGGCTAAGTTGCGTGACGACCATGATCAACCTTTGCTTGTTGGTCACCCACGCGGATAACCTCACCACCAAAGAGCTTACGTCCTCGCCGTGTTTCGAGAACACCATCGACAAAAACCTCGCCGTTCAGGATGAGGCTTTTCGCCATGCCTCCCGTCGCTGCAAGGTCGTATTTTTTGAGGGCTTGCCCTAGGGTTATATAAGTGTCTTTGTCCGGTTTTTTCATCATGTTTTAACTATGGTTAATTTTACCACAAAAGACAAAAAAAGGGAATATATAATATTCCCTTGAAACAATAGTGACAAACAGGTCTTTCTTGACCTAATAGGTGCGGACTGGCGTGACGATTTGTACGTGGCTCGGGTCATCGTTCACACGAACACTAAACGGCTTCATTTCGCCTAAAAAACCAACATTGACATCTTCCGATTGACACGCTTTAACTGCCGCGCTCACAAAGAGATAATTGAAGGATATTTCCAGTGCGTCACCCGAATATTTGCAGGTTGTAATTGTCTCGGTAGCACTACCTGAAAGTGGACTTCTTGAGGAGATAACAACAGCATCTTCACTCATTGAGAGTTTGACGATGTTTTCTCTTTCGTTGGCCGCTAACAAAGCAACGCGTTCCATTGCCTTCAAGAGCTCGCTAGAGTTCACTTCAAGGAAACTGTTATAAGATTTTGGGATAATGTTTTTTGTGTTGGGATAATCACCGGCGATCAACCGAGAGGACACGACTGTGCCGTCAAATTCGAATAAGATTTTTTTATCGCTCACCGAAATCTCCACACTGTTTACTCCTGGGGTTCCCTCGATGGTTTTGGCGATTTCTTGTAAAACACGCGCTGGAACATTGGCGTTAAAAACGACATTGTCTTTGATTTCGATTGTTTTTTTAGCGAGTCGAGCAGAATCGGTAGCGATCGCGGTCAGTTCGCCTTCGCTTGCTTGCAAATGGAGCGCAGTCAGAATCGGACGTTGTTCCTTGGTGCTAGCAGCAAACGACGTTTGTTCAACCATGCGAATGAATTTACGACTATCAACTTCGAAAGTGACGCCGTTCTTCTCAAGGTCAATCTCAGGATATTCCTCGGGACGGACTGAGTTGAGGTTATATTTGGTGCGGCCGTCTTCGATTTTTGCAATCGACCCATCAAATAGTTCAAAGTCGATTTCATTGCCTTCCAACTTTCTGATCATTTCCGTAACGATTTTACTGGAAATTAGGCATTCTCCTTCCGCGTAAACGCGAATGACTTCAAGGTCGTTAACTCGCATGGGAATCAGTGTCTTCATTGCAAGTTCTCCGTTTGAGCCAAGGAGGTGTAATCCTTTCTCGTCTAGGGTAAGCAAAATGTTACCTAATACCGGGATAGGAGACTTCGTTGTCGTGGGTTTGCTTGCGACCATCAATCCTTTTAAAAATTGTTCGCGATTAATCTTAAATTTCATATATTCATTATTCCTCTCAAAATAATAGTAATAATAAGGGCTGTGAATTGTGTGGAAAACCCTCTTTTTCTAACTTTAATTTTACCACACCAGACAATGACTTTGTATAAGTTTTATTACATAAAAGGTTTATTTTAGCCGACCGGTAAGGTCATCTAAAACTTTTTTAAACCCGTGATCATTTTTCAACAATTTCTCCACTTTTTGAATGGCGTTCATCACAGTTGAGTGATCTTTGCCCCCAAAGGCCTTGCCCACCTTAGAGAAAGGGAGGTCGAGAAGATTGCGCATAAGGTACATCGCGATATGTCGTGCCAAGCTAACTTGCGAGGTTCGATTGCGCCCAGTGAGCTGGTTAGGGGTTAGGTTATAATAGTCGGCGACAACGCTAAGTACACGTTTCTCGCTTAGTTTGGTTTGTGAATCGATCACGCTAATGAGTGGTTCGACAGATTGTACGGCGATGTCGTAGGTGACCTTCTTGGAAGGGTGGATGTTAATGATGTAGAAAAGCAGGCGATTTAAGGCGCCTTCTAGGTCGCGAACGTTGTTGCCAAAACGATCAGCAAAAAACTCAAGAACATCGTCTTCAAAATCCTCTACATCGAGGTTGTTGGCGATGATTTTTTTCTTTAGAATCTCTTTTCGTGTTTCTAAATCGGGGATTGAGATGCTGATTTGTAACCCCTGATTGAAGCGGGAAACCAAGCGGTTTTCCAACCCTTTTAATTCGCTAGGATGGCGGTCGCTAGTTAGGACGATTTGTTTGTTGTTGTTTACGAGGGTGTTGAAAATATGGAAAAACATTTCTTCTGTTTTAGGTTTTTCTGCTAAAAACTGTATATCATCAATTAAAAGAACATCAATTGAACGAAAAAAATCTTTGAGAGACTCGCTTTCTTTGTCTCCGTGAACATAGCGAATATATTCTTCAACAAAGTCATCGGTAGAGATGTATAAAATGTTGAGTAGTGGCGTTGTTTCTTTGATATAGTTGCCAACCGCGTGGAGAAGGTGGGTTTTACCCAACCCAGAGGCTGAATATATAAATAGGGGATTATACATTTTTCCCGGGGAGGCAGCAATCATTAAAGCGGCTTGGTAAGCCTGTAAATTGCTGTTACGCCCTACGACGAAATTATCAAAGGTGAATTTGGGGTTAACTTTTGAGCTTGTAAAGAAAGTACGTGTCTTTTCAATGGTTTTTTCCACGGGTTTGCTGATTTCCTCACCAATTACAAAGTCAATTCGGTAGTTGGACTCGGTAATGTCCGCGACAACTTCTTCAACTAGGCTCGTGTAAGTCGAGGAGAGCACGGATTTAGCTAAACTAGAGTTGGCCACGACAGAAATCGTATCACCGTTGATCGCATGGATATAAGTGTTGGTAAAAAACGCATCATACACGTGTCTTTCAGTGATTTTTTCTTTAATTCTTGCCAGTGAACGATCCCAAAGTTGGGTGATTTCAGATATCGATTTGATCATAAACTAAGCCTCCGTTTAACTACAAAGAAATATTAACATATCCACAGCCGAAAAAGAGACGAAAATGGACAATTTTAATTTGTCCACAATTTGGCGCATGAAAACGCACGGTTTTATATAGTTTTCCACAGTTTCCACAAATTTTGCTTGTGGAGAACGTTGTGGATAACATTATCCACGTTAACAATAGTGGGTATTGTGGAACTTTGTCCCCAACATCAGACGATTATCCACAAGGAATTATTACCATAATATCTTTGTTTTATTGTCAAACCCACACTATCCAAGTGCGTTTTCCACAAAAAATGTGGATAAATCAATTTCGTGATGAAAACACGACATCTGTGCTTAATTATTCGAATTTTCATTAATCGTTTGACTTTACATAGTAAAACCATATACAATTTATAAGCACAACTTATGTTGTAATTCTTATTAGCAAGGAGAAATTTTATGAAAAGAACATATCAACCAAGTAAAATCAAAAGAGCTCGTGTTCACGGTTTTAGAGAAAGAATGTCAACCCCTAGTGGTCGTAAAATCCTAAAAGCCCGTCGGGCCAAGGGTCGTCATTCATTAACAGTTTAATCCTGAAGCCGGCTATGTCCGGCTGTTTTCTTATTAGAGGAGGTTCCCGTGAAAAAACATTATCGAGTTAGAAACACAAAAGATTTTACTCGGATTATTCACCAAGGGACTGCTCTTAAATCAAATGCATTGGTGTTATATTATACATGTAACACCGAACACCTTAGGGTGGGTATTGCTGTCAGTAAAAAAGTTGGCAATGCTGTTACAAGAAACAAGATTAAGCGACAACTACGCGCTATTTTTACGCACTATACACGTCGTTTGAAGAATAGAGATATTGTTGTCGTTGTTCGTAAAAACTATCTCGATCATTCTTACGAGCAAATCACCACGCTCGTTGACCAATTGTTAGATAAAATGGAGAAAAACATTAATGAAGAAGAAAAATAAACGCTTATTAACTCTCGGTGGTTTAGTAACGGCCGTTTTTGTCTTGTCTGGATGTACTGCGAGCTTTTGTGCCCCTGCTGATACAGCACATATGCTTTATAACGAGGATCGGGGTCTTATTCAAACGGTTGAAGGAGACACAACGACCTATACCTATAACGACAATCTCAATAAAATTATCGAAGATGCTGAGGGACTTGGCTATGCCGTTCCTGATCAAGCATTTTGGATAAGACTTGATGCAGAGGTATTAACCCTTGCCAATAGTTTCTATACCCCTGACGTTGAACTCACTCAGGCACAAAACGATGCTGAAGCACTCCGTCTTTACGGACATTTCAAGTTCCTAGGTACCGAAGGTGCCAGTCTTGCCACTGGTGGTAGTGATCTTTGGGGAAATTTTGACTACTGGGTGTACTCAATCGGGCAAGACATCGGAATTGAAAATGCACCAACCACTGATTTTCACCAATATTACAAACAGCAATTAACGACCAAGGTATCAGCCTATAGGGCTTGTATTGCGATTAATGAAGGCCAATATGGTCCTGATGGAGAAAAAATTACAGTCACTGCTAAGGATTGGAGTTATGCCTTTAGTCGTGGTCCCATTGAAGGTCTACTTGTTTATCCAATTGCTGCCTTTGTTGAAGTGCTTAGCACTGCCTTTGGCGCAGGTGGTATCGGTCAAGTATGGGCTATTTTGATTGTGACAGTCGTCGTGAGAACACTCATGATTTTAGTGACCCTCAAGTCAACAATCTCACAACAAAAAATGCAGGCCTTACAACCAGAGTTATCAAAACTTCAACAAAAATACCCAAATTCAAACACAAATCAATATGAAAAACAAGCTTTAGCCAACGCCCAAATGGCGCTTTATAAGAAAAACAAGATTAACCCCTTGAGTTCGATTCTTGTTATGTTCGTCCAATTCCCTATCTTTATTGCGGTTTGGGGGGCAATGACAGGAAGCGCGTCACTAGCAAGCGATGCGGTGATGGGGCTAAATCTTAATGCTCAACTTGGTGCTGCAATGACGTCTAACTGGTTTAGCCCGGGATGGTGGACCGCTGTCGGTCTCTTCTTATTGATGGCCGCTGCTCAATTTGTTGCGACAAGGATTTCGCAATGGCTTGCCAAGAATCGCGTCAAGAAAGATGTTGTTAAAACAACAAGCAACCCAGCAGCCGATAAACAACAATCACAAATGAAAATGATTACGTGGTTTATGTTTATTATGATTATTGTGATGTCTTGGTCTCTACCAGCAGCCATGGGTGTTTACTGGTTGGTCGGTGCGCTTATTTCAATCGCACAAGCGATCATCACTCATATTGTCTTAGAAAAGAAGAGGATGAAAAGATGAAAACATATGAAACAAAAACGTTAGAAATTGCTCTCGAACAGGCTAGTGAAGACTTAGGTATCGCTCAAGATGATCTCGTCTATGAAATTGTTGAAGAGAAAAAACGATTGTTCAAAAAAACGGTTGTTGTTAATATTCATGAAGTAAGCGATATTATTGATTACTTAGCCAATTATCTTGAAAACATTGTTAAAGCCTTTGATATTACGCCTAGTGTCAAACCCATACTAGAGGGATCGCTCATTCGTTTAGAGATTGATACCAATCATAATTCGATTTTAATTGGAAAAAATGGGCGGACGCTTGCCGCTATCAACCAACTTGTCAAACTCGCTGCGACAACGCGCTATAAAAAACGCATTCGTGTTCTAGTTGATATTAATGACTATAAGAGTCAACGTTACTCCAAGGTTATTTCAATTGCAAAACGTGTTGCACGTGAAGTTAAGAAAACGAGGATTGACGTCACACTTGATCCTATGGTTGCAGATGAAAGACGGGCTGTTCATAACGCCTTATCCGGGTACAATCACATCGCCACTGAATCAATTGGTGAGCGAGCGGATCGTCGTATTGTCATCAAATATACCGAACAAGAATAAACCACCTCAAGGTGGTTTTTCTCTTGCCTAAGTGTGATT
The DNA here is from genome assembly GCA_964460405.1 of uncultured Staphylococcaceae bacterium. Classification (GTDB taxonomy): domain Bacteria; phylum Bacillota_I; class Bacilli_A; order RFN20; family CAG-826; genus DATESG01. The sequence goes on from CAYWQC010000001.1 coordinate 20,645, forward strand.
ATGTTAAAATAGATACGAGGTAAAATTATGGTAGATACAATCATCGCATTAGCAACAGCGCCTATAAAAAGTGCGCTTGCCGTTATCCGTGTGTCAGGGGCTGATGCACTCACCATTTTTGCTAAGATTTTTAGCAAAGACATTAGTCATGTTAACAGTAAAAAAATCGTTTATGGTCACATTCATGATAAGGGGGAAACAATCGACGAAGTTATCGCCCTTCTTTTTGTTGCCCCGCATTCGTTTACTGGGGAAAATGTTGTTGAAATTATTTGTCATGGATCAATGTTGATTGCCAATCAAATTATTGAAGTGTTTTTAAAACATGGGGCTAGACTTGCGGTGCAAGGAGAATTTTCGAGTCGCGCTTATCTTAACGGTAAGATTGATCTCATTCAGGCGGAAGCAATTAACGACATGATTAATGCGACCTCTCTAGAAGCTAAAAAATTATCCTTACTTTCCCTTGAAGGAGAAACCAGTCAGATTGTGTTGCCGATTAAAAGTAAACTTGCGGACCTTTTGAGTCATATTGAAGTCAATATTGATTATCCTGAGTATGAAGATATCGGTGTTGTCACTAAACAAAACGTCATTGATGCCCTTAAAGTAATTAATGACAATATTGCAAAACTCATCGATCAAGGACTACAAGGCAAAATTATCAAAGAAGGAATTAATGTTGCCATTGTTGGCCGACCCAATGTGGGTAAATCCTCGCTTTTAAATGCACTTTTAAATGAAGATAAAGCCATTGTCACCGATATCGCTGGGACAACACGCGATATTGTGGAAGGGCAAGTACAAATCCGAGGTATCACCCTTAATCTTTTTGATACTGCGGGGATTAGACAGAGTCGTGATGTGGTTGAATCGATTGGGATAACAAAGGCGAAAAAGACAATTGAGGATGCTGATTTAGTCATCGTGGTCTTAGACGCATCACAAAAACTGACTCCTGAGGATGAACAACTCATTGATTTGACCAAACATAAAAAACGCATTGTTGTTTATAACAAAAGCGATTTGATTAAAACAAAAGAGCCTGGTGTGATTTATATATCCGCTCTTAGTAAAGATATTAAGGGGTTAGAAACGCAAGTGTTAACTCTACTTGGCATTGAAGAGGAAAGCTATGTTCGACCTAGCCTTAACAATGCTAGACAGTTAGGATTGCTTGCAAAAACAAAACGCTTATTAGAGCAAGCTCGCGATGATGCGATAAATGATGTTCCTCTTGATCTAGTATCAGTGACACTCCAGGATGCATTTTTTACACTCAACGATTTATTGGGCGAAAATAATGATAGCGATTTGTCTAAAGAAATATTTTCAAGGTTTTGCGTAGGTAAATAATATGATACTTTTTGATACACACTGCCATCTTAACGCCACTGATTTTGAAGACGATGTTGATGGATATATTACAAGAGCCAAACAACAGGGGGTCGATTACTTTTCCGTTATTGGTTGGGATTTAGCATCAAGTAAGAAAGCGTTACAACTTGCCCATCAATATCAAGGCGTTTATGCTGTTGTTGGTGTTCACCCTAGTGATGTGTTCGACGCTAAACCATCAACTTTAAAAGAAATAGAACAACTATTAGACGATCATAAGGTTGTCGCCATTGGTGAAATTGGACTTGATTATCATTGGCACAAACAAGCGGAAGAACATCGCACGCAAAAACGATGGTTTATAGCACAAATCGAACTTGCAAATCGTTTTAATTTGCCAATCGTTGTTCATATGCGTGATGCCACTCAAGATACCTATGATATTCTCAAAGAACACCCAGTCAAGAAGGGCGGCATTATGCACTGCTTCTCTTCTTCGAGTGAAATGGCGATGAAATTTATCGATTTAGGATTCCATATCTCATTGGGGGGACCTGTTACATTTAAGAACGCAAAGCAACCCAAGCAAGTTGCAATCGATATACCACTCAATAAATTATTGATTGAAACAGATAGTCCTTATCTTTCACCCCACCCAAATCGTGGCAAACGAAATGAATCTAGTTTTCTACCACTAGTCTTGAATGAGATTGCTGGTTTAAGAGGGATTGAAGCAGAGCAGTTGGCAAAGATAACACTTAAGAATAGCCTTGATTTGTTTCATGTGAAACAATGAAAATAAAAACAAACTCGGTATTTGTTGTCGAGGGCCAAAGTGATAAGGCACTATTAAACAGATTTGTTGATACCGAAATCGTTGTGACTAATGGTATGTATGTTTCACGTGAAACCATAAACTATTTAAAAGCATTAGAAAAGTACCATGATATAATCATTATTACCGACCCAGACAAGCCGGGAAAGATGATTAGAGAAATGGTTACGTCTCACTTAAAAAACCCCTTAAATATCGCTGTTTCTAAGCGGAAAAGTATTAGAAATGGAAAAGTTGGTGTTGCGGAAACTGATGTTGAATCGCTGTTAGAGATCATTATGCCACATCTAAGTAAACCAATTCCTTTAGCGGAACCCCTAACACTAGACGATATCTTAAAATTTAAGCAAATTCATCCACACTTTCAAAAGCTTGTCACAGCTTTCTATCGACTTGGAGAGGTTAACAACAAGACGATGATTAAGCGCCTACACTACCTAAATATATCTAAAACAGAAATTGAGACATTCATTTATGGACAAACAATCTACCATTGAACAACTGAAACATTTAGGACTAGCACCACAAAAAAGGTTTGGTCAAAATTTTTTGGTTTCCGAAAGCATTTGCCACAGCATTACTAAAACAGTTCTTTCTGACAGTAGCGAAGTCATCTATGAAATCGGACCAGGTCTAGGGGCGCTAAGTGATTTCCTTGTGGAAAGTAGCAAAGCAATTATTCTCGTTGAAATCGACCATGGTTTAGCGACGTATTTGAAACATAAATATCATGACAAACAAAACGTTGAGATTATTGATAAAGATGTACTTAAGATTGACTTCAATCAAAAAAAATTGAGCGTTGTTAGTAACTTACCTTACTATATAACGACATCAATTATTGAGAAAGTGGTCTTAGAAAACAAAAACTTAGTGCAATTTGTGTTTATGGTTCAGCAAGAACTCAGTCAAAGACTCTTCGCCGAGCCTAAAAGTAAAGAATATGGGCCCCTCACGATTCTTCTCAGGCTCACGGGGACTTTAAAAAGTATGGTTCATGTTGATCGAAGCGCGTTTTATCCCACTCCCCATGTTGATTCAAGTGTCTATGCTTATACACCGATCGAACACGGGCTTAACATAACGAGGATTTATCCCTTCATTAAATCACTTTTTTTGATGCGAAGAAAAACACTGTACAACAATCTCGTTCCTCTAGTGAAAGACAAAGAAAAAGCAAAATACTTATTAGAAGAAGCGGGGCTATCACCAAAGGTTAGACCAGAAGAGCTAAACCCCACCGATTTTATTAGACTTTATGACTGCTTTATTCGCGAATGAAAACGCTCAACCCAAAAACAATTCGTCCCACGTGTAAAATCGTGTAAAATAAGAGCTAGGAAAATGCTTCATATTAAAAAAAGGAGGACGTTAGTCTTTTGATTAACAACAATTTATGACATTACACTCAATTATCCTTGCCGCAGGTAAGGGCACTAGAATGCGTTCACTCAACCAAGAGATTTCCAAAGTTGGTTATCCAATTTTAGGTGTTTCACTTGTCAATTATGTTTTAGACGCCACCCGTGGGCTTGTCAACGGGAAAAAGGTTGTGATTGTTGGTCACGGAGGTGATTACACACGATCTCTAGTTGAAGGAGAAGCAGACATTGCATGGCAACACGAACAACTTGGAACAGGGCACGCGATCATGCAAACCGCCTCCATCTTGAAAAAAGAAAAGGGGACAACACTTATTTTATGTGGAGATACTCCATTATTAACCAATGAGTCGCTCACTAAACTCGTCGCTTATCACGAAAAAGAAAAGTTGGATTTGACCGTGTTGACCGCAACACCAAAAAATCCTCATGGATACGGTAGAATTATTCGTAATAACAAGGGCCATGTCACGGCAATCGTCGAGCAAAAGGATCTTAAAGCCGAACAAATTAATGTCAATGAGGTCAACGCTGGTGTCTATGTTGTCAACAACCAATATTTATTTGAACAATTAGAGTTCTTAAATACTAATAATGCTTCAGGAGAGCTTTATCTTACTGATATTATTGACCTTTTTAATCAAAAAGGTTATCAAGTTGGCGCCTACATTCTTGAAGATGAAAACGAGATGCTTGGCACAAATGATCGCGTTCAGCTTGCCGAGGCCGCTAAATTAATCAAGGAGCGCATTAATCGTCAGCATATGCTTAATGGTGTTACATTTGAAGACCCAGACCACACATATGTTGGCCCTTATGTGGAGATAGGTCCGGATACAGTCATTAGTCCCGGTGTCAGTATTCTTGGTCACAGCAAAATCGGAAAAAATAATGTGATCGGTCCCAATACTTTCTTAGAAAATATGGAAATTGGCGATAATAACGATATTAAATTTTCTCATCTTGTCGATAGCAAGATTGGCGATGATAATCACATTGGCCCGTATACCCGATTTAGAGGACATGTCGAGATCCATAATCATACCAAAATTGGTAATTTTGTTGAATTCAAAAAGTCGATTATTAAGGACGGAACCAAAGCCGCACACCTTAGTTATATCGGCGACACGACGCTTGATGAGCATGTAAATGTTGGGTGTGGTGTCATTACCGCGAATTATGATGGATATAATAAATTTAATACATATGTCGGTAAAAATGTGTTTTTAGGGAGCAATGCAACAATTGTCTCGCCTGTTGTCATTGAAGATGATGCCTTCATTGCCGCTGGATCAACGATCAATCATGATGTTAAAAAGAATGAATTAGCAATCGCTCGGGCTAGACAAGAAAACAAGGTTGACTATGCGCTTGTCTTTAGAGCAAAAGCTAAAGCAATCAAAGAAAAAAACAAGAAAAAATAATAGCCTCACAAGGGCATAAGAAAAGGGTCTGAGTTTCAATTCAGACCCTTTTTGTTATGCTTTCTAGAAGCTTACTTTTTCTTGTGGGTTAAAGCAGCTTGAGCAGCGGCAAGACGTGCAACTGGAACACGGAATGGTGAACAGCTCACATAGTCGAGGCCAACTCTTTCAAAGAAATCAATACTGACAGGATCGCCACCATGTTCGCCACAGACACCCACATGGAGATCTTTATTGGCGCCACGACCTAATTTAACAGCGGTTTCGACGAGTTTGCCGACACCCTTTTGGTCAATGGTTTGGAATGGATCTTGTTCAAAGATTTTGTTTTCAAAGTAATCTGGTAAGAACTTTGTTGCGTCATCACGGCTAAAGCCAAAGGTCATTTGGGTTAAGTCGTTTGTGCCGAAGCTGAAGAAGGCGGCTTCTTTAGCAATGTCATCAGCAAGTAAGGCAGCACGTGGAATTTCGATCATGGTACCAACATGGTAGTCAAGTTCTTGGCCACTTTCTGCAATGAGCTTATCAGCTGTTTCGACGACGATTTTCTTAACGAACGCTAATTCTTTCACATCGAGAACTAATGGAATCATAATTTCTGGATGGATTGCTTTGCCGAGTTTCTTCTGTGCACGTAAGGCTGCTTTAATAATGGCAGTTGCTTGCATGACAGCGATTTCTGGATAAGAAACATCAAGACGGCATCCACGGTGACCCATCATTGGGTTGAATTCGTGGAGGAATTCGATCCGTTCGTGAATCGCTTCGACGCTAATGTCTAATGCTTTAGCTAAATCTTCGATTTTATCTTCTTCTTGTGGTAAGAATTCATGAAGTGGTGGATCGAGTAAGCGAACGGTGACGTTCATACCAAGCATGGCAAGGTAGATTTCATAAAAGTCTTCTTCTTGGAATGGGAGAATTGCGTTTAAGGCCTTTTCTCTTGCTTCCTTGGTGTTACTTAAAATCATTTTGCGCATATGGAAGATACGTTCCTTATCAAAGAACATATGTTCAGTCCGGCAAAGACCAATACCTTGGGCACCAAATTCAACTGCTTGTTTGGCATCTCTTGGTGTATCAGCATTTGTGCGGATTTCTAAGCGACGGAATTTATCGGCTAATTCCATAATTCTTGCGAAGTCACCGGTTAAGGTTGGTTCGACAAGGGCAATCGCGCCTTCATAAACTTTACCAGTTGTACCATCAATACTGATGACGTCATTTGGTCCAAAGGTTTTACCATTGATTTTTAGAACATGGTTATCTTCATCGATAACGGCGCTGGAAGCACCAACGATACAGGTTTTTCCCATACCACGGGCCACAACAGCAGCGTGAGAAGTCATCCCACCGCGCATGGTAAGAATACCTTGAGCAGCGACCATACCGGAAATATCTTCTGGTGAAGTTTCCGCACGAACAAGAATAACTTTTTCGCCCTTAGCATTTCTTTCGTCTGCTTCTTTAGCGGTAAATGCGAGTTTACCAGTTGCAGCACCTGGAGATGCTGGAAGACCGGAGACAATTTCCTTTGTTTTTGCAATGACTTTTGGGTCAAAGCTCATGTGTAAAAGACTATCAAGCGCAGTTGGATCAACGCGTAAGACAGCTTCCTCTTCACTAATGAGGCCTTCATCGATTAAATCACAGGCAATTTTTAGAGCAGCCGCAGCTGTTCTCTTACCGTTACGTGTTTGTAAGAAGTATAATTTTCCTTCTTCAACGGTGAATTCCATATCTTGCATATCACGATAATGGTTTTCCATTAAGTTGACAGTTTCAACGAATTGTTTGTAAACATTTGGCATATTAACTTGTAACCAGTCAATGTGAAGAGGTGTACGGATACCCGCAACGACGTCTTCACCTTGTGCGTTTGGTAAGTATTCAGCAAATAATGCTTTATCGCCGTTTGATGGTGAACGTGAGAAGGCAACACCAGTACCACTGGTATCTCCCTTATTACCGAAGACCATTGATTGAACGTTAACGGCAGTACCCCATTCGTATGGAATGTGGTTCATTCTGCGGTAAACGTTAGCACGTTCATTGTCCCAACTTCTAAAAACAGCTGAAATTGCAGAAATTAATTGTTCTTTTGCGTCATTAGGGAAATCTTCCCCAATTGCTTTTTTGTAGAAATCTTTGTATTGCTTGACGAGACGTTCCAAGTCAGCAGCATCGAGTTCTGTATCAAGTTGAACACCTTTCTTTTCTTTCATTTCGTCGAGCATCTTATCCATGGTTGTCCGTGGATAGCCTCTGACGACGTTGGTGTACATTAAGATAAAACGACGGTAGCAGTCCATTGCAAAACGGCGATTGCCGGTTTCATTTGCGAGGGCCTCCACGCTTGTTTCATTTAATCCTAAGTTAAGAATGGTATCCATCATGCCAGGCATGGATGCACGGGCACCAGAACGGACACTAACGAGCAAGGGGTTTTTGTCTCCCCCAAAGTTTTTGCCAGTTTTCTTTTCTAAAGCCGCGATTGCATTATAAACTTCTTCAACAACATAATCTGGTAAAGATTTTTTGCTTTGGTAATAAAGGTTACATGCTTCAGTTGAGACGGTGAATCCTTCTGGGATTGGCACGCCAACGTGAGTCATTTCAGCTAGACCAGCACCTTTACCGCCAAGAAGTTCTTTGCCTAATCCATAGGCTTCTTCAAAGTGATAAACATATTTTTTGTTTGCCATATTTCCTCCTTATATGTTTTTTAAAGTATTTACATACTACTTGTTTATAATATCATAGATATTAATAAAGTGGCGGGAAATCGATAGTAATAGCACAGAAATATCGAATTTTTATTGAAAGACGGCGTGATTTGATAAAATAGATTTGTATGAAAGTGAAAGCATAATGAAAAAAGATAAAACTGTCCTCACAATCGACTTTGGCACTCAGTCAGTTAGAGCTCTCATTATTAATGAAAAAGGGGAAACACTAGCTATTGAAAAAGTGCCTTATGAAAAACCATATTTTTCGACGAAACCTGGCTATGCCGAGCAAGATCCAAACTATTATTGGGAAAAAATGATACTGGCCACCAAGGCCATGCAACAAAAAAATAATGAATTGTTGCAAAACGTGATGGCCTTAGGCATTACAACGTTTCGTGATAGTGCCATTTTCCTAGATGAGCATTATCAACCACTCCGTCCAATGATATTGTGGTTAGATCAACGACAAGCTAGTTTAAAGAAGGATGTTTCTCTGATTAAAAAAATCGCTTTTGCTATAACAGGAATGACCCAAACCATTGTTTTAAATCGTAAGCGGACACCCGCGATTTGGGTACAAGAGAACGAACCGGAGATTTGGGCAAAGACAAAGTACTATATTAATATTTCCACATATATCATGTATAAAGTGACTGGTCGATTGGTTGATAGTGTTGCCAATCAAACCGGCCATTTCCCTATCAATTTTAAACAAAGAAGATGGCATGGAAAACATGCTCTTAAAAACATATTTGATATTCCACAACATATGCTCTGTGAAATTAAACAACCAGGGGATGTGCTAGGCACTATTAGCAAGAAAGTGAGTCTAGAAACGGGGATTCCTGCTGGTCTTAAACTCTATGCTACAGGGACAGACAAGGGTGCGGAAACCATTGGTACAGGTTGTGTTGAAAGTGATATGGCCTCAATATCTTATGGCACTGCCTCAAGTATTGAAGTGTCAAACAAGAAATATATCGAACCAGAAACATTTCTACCAGCATATCCTGCTCCAATAGCCGATCTTTATCAAATGGAAGTCCAAGTTTATCGTGGTTATTGGATGGTATCATGGTTTATTAAAGAATTCGCTAACAATGAGACTCTAGAAGCGAATATCGTGCAAATGGCGACCGAAGAATTACTGAATGATAAAATGATGGAAATTCCCGCTGGTTCCGATGGTCTTGTTTTACAACCCTATTGGGGCCCAGGTCTCAAACGACCCCTTGCCAAAGGAGCCATTGTTGGCTTTAGCGACTATCATACCCGCCATCATATTTATCGGGCGATTATCGAAGGGATTGCCTTCGCTCTATTAGAAGGGCTCAAAGGTATTGAGCAAAAGCAACACCGGAGAATCAAAAAAATCCGCGTATCTGGCGGGGGATCACAGAGTGATGCAATCTGCCAAATTACTGCGGATATCTTTGGAGTTCCGGTCGAGAGAATACAAACTTACGAAACGGCTTCCTTAGGGACCGCAATCGCGGTTTTCCTAAGCAGTGGCGTGTTCGCTAGTCACCAACAGGCGATTGAAGCAATGGTACACCCTAGCAAACAATTTAAGCCAAACGAAGAAAACCATACTAAATACACCTACCTTTTCAAAAAGGTCTATCGTAATATTTATCCCCGACTCAAACAAGTATACAAAAATATAAAAAAGTTTTAACTTTCTGATTGAACACTATCGCCATTTTGGGTTGTCCCCAAGAACTGCGCGTTGTAGAGTTCAGCATAAAATCCATTAGCGGCAAGTAGTTCTTGGTGGTTGCCAGTTTCAATAATTTGACCATGATTCATAACAATGATTTTTTTTGCATTTTTAATTGTTGAGAGGCGATGAGCAATAATAAATGTCGTACGGTTAGTCATCAATTCTTCCATAACAGTTTGGATTGCAAACTCAGTACGTGTATCAACACTACTCGTTGCTTCATCAAGAATTATAATACGAGGGTTAGATATAATCGCCCTTGCAATCGTAATTAATTGACGTTGTCCTTGTGATATATTGGTGCCATCTTCATTGAGAACGAAATCATAACCACCTGGTAGCGTATTAATAAAGTGATGAACCTTTGCAGCTTTTGCAGCCTTTATTACATCTTCATCACTCGCGTCATTTCGTCCGTAACGAATGTTTGCTTTCACCGAACCCTTGAAAATCCAAGTGTCTTGTAAAACCATGCCAACACTACCCCGGAGCGTACCACGTTTATAATCACGGATATCAACGCCATCAAGACTGATCGAGCCTTTGTTGATTTCATAAAAACGCATGACAAGATTGACGAGCGTCGTCTTGCCAGCACCAGTTGGCCCAACAATCGCGACTGTATCACCCTGTTTCACATCAAGATTCATTGCCTCAATGAGGGGTTGATTCTCAACATAACTAAACGAGACATCACTAAAATGATAATCACCTTTAATCAGGGATTCATCATCAATCGCATCGTCGATTTCCGGCATTAATTCTTCAGCTTTGAGGAGGTCAAAAATACGTTCCGCACCAGCAAGTGTGGTTTGAATGACACCGCTAATTTGTCCGAGTTGTTGGAAAGGTAGAGTGAACATATTTAAAAATAAGAGGAAGGCCGCAATCGAGCCTAAGTCATTTGTGAGACCACCGACGACACTCACGCCAACGAAGCCTAGATTATTAACGAACCGTATAGAAGGGAAGATAAAAGCACTGAGAACTTGAGATATCCAGTTGGCGCGGGCCATATCACCATTCACTTTTTCAAACTTTTCGATTTGATTGTTTTGTTGGTTGAAAAGTTGAACGATATTTAAACCAGCAAAGTTTTCTTCGACAATCCCTTCAAGTTCACCAGTTTTCACCTGGAATTTGACGAATTGTTTTTGTGATAATTTTGTAATAGTCAGAGTAATAATCAATGACAATGGAAGTGTCGCAAGCGTCACTAGGGCTAATTGCCAACTAATGACGAACATGGCAATCAATACACCAAAGAAAAGGAATAGAGAATGAAGTGTTTGGTAGACAATTTGGTTGAGTGATTGGGTAATGGCATCAACATCATTTGTCCCGCGCGAGAGGATTTCACCATAGGAGTTTTTGTCAAAGTAGGATAAAGGGAGACGATCAAGTTTACGTTTAATTTTATTTCGTAAGTTATAACCATAGTCATTGGCAATACGCACAAGAAACAATAAAGAGGTCATATTTAACAAAGCGCTTGTGATGTAAAAACCTAAAACAAGGCCAAAATCACTGGCAATTTCCAACCAATTAAGGGATAAGGGAGTGGCGCTAACAACATAGGATTGTAAGTTATTAATACTTAATATGGGTTGAATGAAGACAGGAACAAGCACTTGCAAAATCGAACCAATGATAATTAAAATTGAGATAAATATGAGTTTGAATTTATACGGAGCAAACTCATGAGCTAGGTTGATGAAGGATTTTTTGATGTTTTTTGGCCGGACATTACGACTGCCCATTTGCATTCTTGGTGGCATCTTATTCTCCTCCTTCCACAGCGATAACTTCTTGTTCTATCCGAATGGTTTTCTCAATTTCGTCTTTATCCATTTGTGATTTAACAATTTCTTGATAGACTTGACAACTTGTCAATAGTTGATTGTGACCACCGATACCTGCCATTTTGCCCTCATCGAGAACGATGATTTGATCGGCGTTAATAATTGAACTCACACGTTGTGCAACGATGATAATGCTGGCATTTTGAGCATAAGCACTTAAGGCCGTTCTCAGTTTAATATCAGTTTTAAAGTCTAATGCACTAAAGGAATCGTCAAAAATATAAACTGATGGTTTTTTGACCAGGGCGCGAGCAATTGATAAACGTTGCTTTTGACCACCTGAGAAGTTGCGACCACCCTGTGATACTTGAGTATCAAGCCCATCTTTTTCTTGGACAAATCCCCATGCTTGAGCAACTTGCAAAGCCTCAATCATGTCCGCATCGCTAGCATCTTCACGTCCGAAGCGTAAATTATCACGGATGGTCCCACTAAAAAGGACGGCTTGTTGAGGAACGAAACCAATTTTTGAACGAAGATCATTTAATTTGTACGATTTGACATCGACATTATTGACCAAAACTTGGCCTTTTGATACGTCAAAGAAGCGAGGGATGAGATTAACAATACTACTTTTACCTGATCCAGTTGAGCCGATAATCGCCGTGACTTCACCTGGTCTTGTTTCAAAGTTTATATCACAAAGGGTTGGATGTTCGTTGTCACTAAAAGTAAAGAGAACATCTTTAAATGCCACAGTTCCTTTGTCTTTTATGGTTGATAATTCAACAGTTTGTTCATTGTCTTTGATTTCGGGATGGAGATCTAAAACAGCGGCAATACGTTTAGCACTCGCAGCACTCCGGGGGAACATAATAAAGACAAAACTAAGCATCAAGAACGACATCATTATGTTGTTGACATATTGTGAAGCACCGATGGTTTGGCTAAAAAGGACTGTATTCGTCGCATCACCATTATTCTCAAATAAGATAAAACCAACAACAAAGACAGAAATATAGGACATGTTAAAAAGAATTTGGATGACCGGATTGATAATTTCCATGATTCGTCCAACTTTGATATTGGTATCAGCCATTGAACGATTTGCTTGTTCGAAAAATCGATATTCACGATCCTCTTGGTTGAACGCACGGACAACGCGGACGCCAGTTAAACCTTCTCTAAAGAGGAGGGTAACATAATCAAGTTTCTCTTGAACGAGGCCAAAAAGAGGAGAAGCTATTTTAAATGTGATGGTAATGGCGACAAGAACAACGGGCATTCCTATCAAAATGATGCCCATATACATCGGATCAATTTGATAAAGTTTAATTGCACCCACAACCATAAAAGTCGGTGCCATAATAAAGGTTCTCGTCAACATAAATATAAACCCTTGTAACATCCTTGTGTCACTATTCATCCGCGTAAGAAGGCTAGATGTTCCAACCCTATTAATATTTGAAACTGAAAAGGTTTGCACATGTGAAAAAAGTTTGGCGCGAAGAATTCGGCCAAAACTTGCCATCAACGATGAGTTTGTCACCATTTGCCCTATGGCCGCCACGAAGACGAGGAGAGAAACGCCAA
>CAYWQC010000002.1:0-27260 GCA_964460405.1 uncultured Staphylococcaceae bacterium
ATGTAAGAAAAGATGATTATGGCATTACGACAATTGGTTTAAAATACTTTCTATTGAATGATGATCCATTCAGGCTATAAGGGTTAATGAATTCACTTAATCCATAAAAATATGTTACTTTAGTATTTTAGACAGTCTTCAACCATGTAAAGGTAAACATATTTCGCCCATTTCTGATGTTTCTTTATTACACACAAGGTTCATTTTGCAAGCAATTTTTTTAACGCACGTTGGAATGATTGCATTGCTTTCTTTAAAGACAGCTTAATTAACCCATCTGTAGTGATACAAAGTAAAATTCCCTAAATAATACAAACAATTTTTCCCTGTCTGCCCATATATAAATAAGAAATAAAACTATTAGATCTAACTATCAAAATTAGATCGGTTTTATTACATTCTTATTCAACACTTCACTTTCTAGATGATGTATATATACATAACAATAAAAGTATGAACAACGAGATCTTTATATCTATATCAATAGCTTTTATTCATTACCCATTATCCATACACATACAGCTATTAACATATGCCATATACACACCTTCTAGGCCACTCGATATAAAACGAGCAGATACCTAAGACAAATATAACGACAGCTTGAAGTTCTAGCAACAGCCTTGTTTTTAGATATACCCGTTCTCAAACAATCCTACACACGACATAACAAAAAGCAGGCGGCCAAATACCACAAAAAAGCAAGAAAATGTCTGCTCCTTCTTTTATAAGACATTCAATAGATATGGCAATAAACAAGATCCTGTATGACTGACTGGTCGCTGCTTCGACGTATGCAATCTGAAGATGGCATTACTAGCTAATATTTGGCAAATTAGGTGGTTAAAGACCGACAATGAGAGAATTTTATTTTGTATTATTTATTGAATTTGGTCTTGTGCTAATATATATGTAATTTACAATTGGAGGACTCATGGGAAGAACTACAGAGCGATCAAAGCAAATAGAAAGATTTATGAAAAAAACAATGTTTTGGAATATTGTTTTATCCGCTCTCAAATTGACTACCGGTATTATTGGGTCAAGTTTTGCCCTTATTTCCGATGCAATTAATTCAATTTCTGACATTTTTTCCTCGTTGGTGGGCATTATTGGTATCAAAATCAGTGGTAAAAAAGCCGACAAAGAACACCCTTATGGTCACGAAAAATTTGAAGGCGTTTTCGCCCTTGTTCTAGCCGCGGTCATTCTTTTTACCGCGATAGAATTAATTAGAACCAATGTTGTGACGCTCATTGAATATTTTAAAAATGGAACTGCTTTAAGGCAACCAAATTACATTGCGATTGTCGGGATAGCAATTGCTCTTATTATTAAGTTTTATATCTACTTTTCGACACGTAAAATGGCTATTAAACACAAGTCCTCAATACTAAAGGCTGATGCCCTCAATCATTTTGGTGATATCTTTTCAACTTTTGGGGGTCTGCTTGCTATTATTGGTTCGATGCTAGGCGCACCATATTTAGATCAAATAGGCTCAGTCCTAATAGCTGGTTTTATTATTCGAGTGGCTATTAGCATTGCGTTATCCTCCATCAATCAACTTGTTGATGAAGCAGCGGATGATGAAACAGCACAAAAAATCAAGGAGGCGATCCTACTATATGTGCATGAGAGTAACATTGATGTACTTAAGACAAGACATCATGGTGTTCGCTTTTATGTAGATTTAGAAGTATCGCTACGCGGAGATATGAGTTTAGACGAAGCTCATGATATTGCTGAAGCCATTTCTAGCGCGATTAAAAACGCAGTGCCGGATGTGAAACGAACGATGGTTCATGTCAATCCAATAATCGGCGAGAAAGTCCATGACGAGATACCGTAAAATGCTTGCGGATTGGCAAGCCCCCTATCTTCAATCACTTATTGCTCTTATTGAGACCCAAAGTAAAGAAACGCTTGTTCGATGGGTTACTGACTACTGTGAATTACGACTTGTTCCAGTTTGGAAAGCGACAAATGACAAGGATCAACGACCACAAACAGCACTCCATTTAGCGCGCTTATGGATGGATAAAAAAGTTAAATTAAACGAGGTTAAACAAGCCATTTATGCCTGTCACAATGCCGCAAAAGAGGAAGTGCAACCAGGATTGGTGGCGATTGCCCGAGCTATTGCTCAATCGGCATCCACTGTGCACTCTCCACGCCATTGTATTGGTCTAGCTCTTTATGGTTCTCTTGGTTTAGCGTATCACGCACTTGGGACTGATGTATCTTTTGATGAACTAGAAAAATATGCAGGAATCATATGTCAAGATATGCAAACTGAGCTCGAAAAGATAGCCATTACGGATGAAAAAAATATCGCAAAAATGACTTGGCGTTGTTAATTGTGAATTAATGCCTATACTATAAGTATAGAAGATCAAGAATGAAGCATAAATTTTTAGTGACCGGTGCTAATGGACATTTGGGCTTCAATGTATGTCAACAATTGCGGGCAGAGGGTTATGAAGTCGCGGCTTTGGTGTTGCCAAACGATAAAACTGACCGTTTAGAAAATCTCGGTATTCGTGTGTTTAGAGGTGATGTGACAGACATCAAATCAATGACACACTTTTTTGATGCAAATCAATTGGATCATACGATACTCATTCATTGTGCCGGCATCGTCTCGATTACTAATAAAAACCTGACTAAGCTATATGAAGTCAATGTTGAGGGTAGTAAAAACATTGTCGTTCTTTCACAAAAATATGGGATCAAGCGTGTGGTTTATGTTTCAAGCGTACACGCGATTGGTGAGGATAACAATGTTAATCTCATCACGGAACCAAGGACAATCGATGAGGAAAAAGTCGTAGGAGATTATGCCAAAACAAAAGCACTCACCACTGCATATATGAAGCAGCAGGTAGAAAGTGGAACCGATATTATTATCGTCTATCCTTCAGGAATTGTAGGACCTGGTGATTATGGACAAGGACATCTAACAATGATGATAGAAGATTATTTGAACGGACAGTTAACATCTCGAGTCAAGGGAGCTTATGATTTTGTTGATGCCCGTGATGTGGCTCGAGGTATTATCATCGCGGCCCTAAAAGCAGAAAAGGGTGAAGATTTCATCTTAAGTGGACATCGAGTCGATCTTGCCGATTTATTCAATATATTACGCAAAATCGCAGGTAAAAAAAGCGTTATTCATGTTTTACCGACCTGGTTTGCTCGTTTCAGCGCTCCGTTAGCAGAATGCTACTATAAGTTAAGAAAGCGACCGCCCATTTACTCAGTATATTCGCTTTACACCATTAGTAGTAATGCGAATTTTTCCAAACAAAAAGCCGAGCAAAAGCTTGGCTATGTAACGACTCCTTTTGAAGAAACATTAACAGCTACTGTGGCGTGGCTAGTTGAACAAGGACGCATCAGAAACAAGCGTGTAATCACCAAGTTTTCTAAGAGTTCGCTTAACCGAAATGAGTCTTAAACATGCCGTTATCAAGAATTTGAATCGCGTCTTCACAAATTTTGTCAATGTCTTCGTCACTAAATTTACTATCAAAAATTGTATGCAAACCTAAGAAGTTTGAAATCCCCATTAACATAAACGCCACTGTTTTCAAGTCAATGTCTTCGTCTTCGAGAATGTGATCTCGTCCTAGTGCGGCCGCATATGCGTTACCGAATTTTATGTAGTAATTACGAAAAAGTTCCGGTTCTACAAACAAGGATTCCCAAATAATACGATAAACGTGATGGTTTTGAGCTACAAATTTTAACCATGCTTTTAAGCCTAATTTTTCCCGTTCTTTTCGTGTTTTAGCATCTTTGATAATGTCGTGGATGTAGTCACGAATCTGCCGTTGATAATGAGTTAGCACGGTTTCGTAAATCGTATATTTATCTTTGTAATATAAATAAAAAGTACCGACCGCAACACCTGCCTTATTAGCGATGTCTGCAATCGTCGTGTTTTGATACCCACTCTTATAGAACAAGTCCTGCGCGGCCTTTAAAAGCTTCCTTGAAGTCATTTGACCTTTGGTCAAACGAGGTGATTTTTTATCAATCATAATTCGCCTTTCGTTTCACAATAATAACAAAATGATTTTATCATAGTGTGTTTAATTAAACAATGTGCGTTCGTGTAATAAGGGCATATAGAGAAAAAAATACCGATATATGAAACAAAATCTAGTTGACAAAGTTTGTCCAAATGGACGAGAAAATCCATGATGTGAAGTTTGAAACTAAGCCTACAACATTCTTTAAAGATGCTTTCAGACGTTTTAGAAAAAACCGCTCATCGGTTACTGCTGGTATCATTATCGGTATCTTAATTACAATGGCGGTCATAGTCCCACTTGCCAGTCAATCAAATATTGATCAATCCTTCCCTCAAGGTGCACTTTTACCACCAAGATGGCCAGGTATGGATGGTGTGGATGGCTTAAATGGAACCAAGGAATATGATGGGATTCTCATGGATGTCAGTGATCCTGAAAATCCTCTTCCTGCTCCAGACACGGATACAGGCGCAACATTGTTTTATACTAACTCGATTGGTAGCCGCCAATTTTCTGGTACTGGTGGACAATCCGACACTGCTGTAGGGGCACAAAACTCGAAAAATGGTCGCTCATTTATTGCCCTATATTCAACGGCAATGGTTCGTAACAAGCAGACGGGTGAGCGAGTAGAAACGAGTAAAATCGTCGCGCAACTTAAACCAGGAGCAGCTGTTTCATTATCAAGAAACGATGTTCACTATGTCGTTACTGAATATGGCGTTGCTAATTTACGTGGCAAAAATATACAAGAACGAGTGGAAGCACTCGTTGCTATAGCCCATCCTAAATTCCGTGATCAACTTTTAGAAGACGCTATTCGTCTTGGCATTTATGTGCCAAAGGGTCAATAGTCATGGCCTTCTTCACATTTAATAACGCAAAGGTGTATTATGAGGTTCATGGCGAGGGTCGTCCGCTCCTCATTCTCAATGGCATTATGATGTCTACGGCCTCATGGCGGGCCTTTATTGATGCTTTTTCCAGTCAAAACCAACTTATTTTAATGGATTTTCTTGACCAAGGACAGAGTGAAAAACTCGTTGGTCAAACCTATACCCAACAATTACAAGTACAAGTCGTTAATGCCCTTCTTGAGCATTTACATATCGATAAAGTTTCTATTATGGGTATCTCCTACGGTGGTGAAGTAGCTCAGCAGTTTGCAGTCGAGTTTCATTCGAAATTGCAACGCCTCCTTTTCTTTAACACCTGTGCATATACTTCACCACTTTTAGGGGATATTGGTAAAGCTTGGAATCTTGCCGCTGAATCTAATAATGGCGCTAGTTATTATTACACTACGATTCCAATTATTTATTCGCCTGCTTATTATGCACGCCGTCTTGAATGGATGCGGAATCGTGAAAAAGTACTCATTCCCTTGTTTGGAAATCCTGCCTTTAGTGAAGCGATGGTAAGACTCACCAAATCAGCAGACTCTCACGATGTACGAGATAAACTTAAAGATATAACCGTTCCAACGCTTGTGGTTTCAAGTGATCAAGATATGATTACACCGATGTTAGAACAAGAATTGATGGTTAAAGGCTTAGCAAATGCCCATCATGTGATTCTTCCTGACACAGGACACGCATCCATGTACGAACGGCCTCTCTTGTTCGCCTCACTTGTGCTCGGCTTTGTCAACGTTAGTCAAGAGGACTTCAACATTTAATCATTATATTAGGAAAGCAATGTATCAAAAAGGACATTGCTTTCTTTTTTCGATACAATAAATATGGAGGATTTAATATGAAATTATATGATATTACTGTAAAAAACACCAAGGGGCAAGATGTTTCGCTTAGTCAATACAAAGGGAAAGTCATGCTTATTTTTAACTCGGCAACTCGATGTGGATATACCAACCAATATCAAGGCATTGAAGCGCTTTATGAAAAGTATCACGAGTTAGGTTTTGAGGTGCTCGATTTTCCTAGTAATCAATTTATGAATCAAGCACCGGGATCAAACGAAGAACTCGCTTCGTTTTGCCAAATGAAGTTTGGTACAAAATTCCAAACATTTGCCAAAATTGATGTGAACGGGAAAAACCAAAGTCCCCTTTTCCAATATCTTAAAGAACAAATTGTTGAGGATTATCCTGAAGACAAAGTCAAACTTGTTGAAAAAATCTTCAGCAAAAAGGGGGCAATTAAATGGAATTTCACTAAGTTTCTTATTGGAAAAGACGGCGAAGTTCTCTATCGTTTTGCTCCTAATTTCCAACCAGAAGACATTGAACCTTTTATTGAAAAATTAGTTAAATAATACCAGCTACGGCTGGTTTTATTTTTGCTCTTTTAGGGCTTTCATTTTCTTAGCGATCATAAGCGTTGCTTTTTTAGGGCTGAGTCGTGATAGTAAATCAAGCATTTTTGCATCTTGACCAGCCAGCACGCGAAATTTATTTTTTTCCATAGCTTTGATGATCATCTGCGCGCACTTTGTGGCACTTAGCATCTTTGCTCCCTCACCACTTACATTTAATTCCACACCAGAATTTTTCGTGATTTCTGTTTGCACCGCTCCGGGATAAACTAGCGTGACGCGAACAGGACTATTAATCAATTCAGCATATAAACCTTCTGTAAACAGTTTTACAGCCGCTTTACTTGCACCGTATGCACTTTGACCAGGGATGGGAACGAAACCACCCATACTTGACACATTGACAATATGTGCGCTAGGGCGATTCATTAAAAGAGGAAGTAAAACCTTAACCATATTGACCGTTCCATAAAAGTTAATGTTCATCACTCGCTTGATAGTAGGAAAATCAAGATCGATGACATCAATGAAGGGCTGAATAACACCTGCGACATTTATGAGAGCATCCACATGTTTAAAATCTTCTTTCACCGTAGTAATCACTTTTTCAATGTCCTCAATTTGTGTAATGTCACAAGGATAAGTTGTTAGCCTATCTTTATAGGAATGAGAAAGTTCAAATGTTTCTGTAAGTCCTTTTGTGTCGATATCAAGAGCAGCGACCCGCCCACCCTTATTGAGTAATGTGAGTACGACTTGACGGCCAATCCCGTTTGCGGCGCCAGTAACGACAAAAACATTGCCTTTTACTTTCATAAATAACTCCTTAGTAATGAATAGAGATGTGCCTATCTGATATTTATATTGTAATCCAAATTGATGAGTAAGCATATCATTTGTAATTATTACGAATTCGAAATAATATAAAGTTATACCTTATAAGGAGAACTAACAATGAACAAACTACCAACACTTAAGGGGCTTCATCACGTGACCGCGATTACAAGTAGCTCACCGAAAATTTATGACTTTTACACAAATATACTAGGCATGCGTCTAGTTAAAAAGAATGTCAATCAGGATGATATTCGCACTTATCATCTATTTTTTGCTGATGACCGTGGCAATCCTGGAACGGATATGACCTTCTTTGATTTTAAAGGAATCGGTAAGCACATTGAGGGGACCAATGATATTAGTCGTACTTCCTTCCGTGTCCCTAGTGACGCTGCGATTACTTATTGGAAGAAACGCTTTACGCACTATGGTGTTGAGCATGAAGACATTCGCGACATATTCGGACGCAAAGCTATCTTTTTCTCAGACTTTGATGATCAACGTTATATGCTCATATCGGATGAGAACAATCAAGGCATTGAAGGTGGAGAACCATGGCATAAAGGGCCCGTCCCAGATGAATTTGCTATTTATGGTTTGGGACCTATTTTCCTTAGAGTTGCAAATTATCGGATGATGAAAGATGCCCTCATTGATGTCATGGGAATGACTAACATTGACAATAAGGATGATTACCATTTGTTTTATATGGGCACTGGCGGAAATGGTGCCAGTGTTATTGTTGAAGAGACACGAGACCTCCCCCAGGCAAGACAAGGATTTGGTGGAGTTCATCACGTTGCCTTCCGTGTTGAAGATAGGGAAGCCATTGACCGGTGGACTGAGCACTTTGAAAATCTTGGTTATCCCAATTCCGGCTTTGTTGATCGCTTTTACTTTAAGTCACTCTATGTCAGAGTGTATCCAAACATTCTTTTTGAACTAGCAACAGAAGGACCTGGTTTTATCGATGATCAAGAGACATATGAAGTGTTAGGAGAGACACTGACGCTTCCACCACATTTACGCCATCGGCGGGAATATGTTGAAAGCGTGTTACCACCCTTTGACACTGTCAGAAGTCATAAAACTTTCAAGAAGGAATACTTAGATGACTGATAAGCATTTAAAAACATTAATTATCCTCTTTAAAACACAGAAGAATCTTAATAAACATATTAAACGTTCCTTAGTAGGTTCAGGATTATCGCTCAACGAATTCGCAGCGTTGGAGGCCCTATATAACAAGGGAGACCTTTCTGTTAATCAACTGTTAAATTATGTACTCATTCCCAATAGTTCGATGACCTATGTTCTAACAAAACTTGTCAAAAAAGGGTATATAGAGGAATACTTTCATCAAGAAGATGGACGTATTAAAATGCTAAGTGTAACCACAATAGGCAAAAGCATTTTTACTGCCGCTTATGACAAACACTACACAATGCTACGCAAGGAGTTTGATGTCTTAACTAGCAAAGAAGAAGAGACACTCAACCAACTCTTAAAAAAATTAGGGCATTCACTGGAGGAAAATTTATGATGTATCACATCAAAAAAGATGGCACTAACAACCGCTTACTCGTTCTTTTCCATGGGACAGGGGGGGATGCTAAAGAGATGATTCACTTCGGGACAAATCTTGATAAAGACGCGTCTTTACTAGCAATCGAGGGTGATGTCAAACAATGGGGTATGAATCGTTATTTCATTCGCAATGATGATGGAAGCTTCGATGAGGACAATCTAAAATTGCAAACAGAAAAAACATATACGACGATGATGAATTTGCTAAAAGAATACGGTTTTGCAGATAAAAAAATCACACTAATTGGCTATTCTAACGGTGCTAACATCATTCAAAGCATGCTCAAAACCTATGTTCTTGATGTTGATCATGTATTGTTATTACATCCTTCAATTGTTCGCGCAGATCAGCCATTTGTTCGGCAAAAAGAGGTTGAAGTTTTGCTAACGAGTGGCACGAACGACCCTTATATTAGTCTTGATCTTTTCAATCAACTAAAGACGAGTCTAAGTGAGGCTGGTATGCGTGTGGAAACTATCAATCATCCTTATGGTCACGCACTCGTTCAAGAAGAAATCATCCGCGCCCAACAAATTATTCATTCCTAATTTTTAAACACTATAGTCATGACCATTGCTAATTTTTCAGTTAGTGAATACAGGCATGGCTTTTTTTGTTATTATATAAATACATTGTTTTAGTGAGGGTATCTTATGAACAAAAAATTATCGTCAATGCTTATCATATTAGCTGTCTATGTTGTCGCTGTTATTCTTGGTGTTGGCATTTACTTGGTTTTACCTGATCAAGTTGGCTTCATATATAAACTGTTAATCGCCGATCTTGTTGCTACGGTGTTTGTGTGGCTTGTTTCATTGCCACTTAAAAACGCTTCTCTATATGATCCCTATTGGAGTGTGATTCCACCCCTTGCTATTGCCCTTATTATGATTGAAAAGAATAACTGGAGTTTAAGCCTTATCCTCTTACTTGTTGCACTCTCGATTTGGGCCATACGTCTGACATACAATTGGGGAAAGCTTTGGAAAGATTTCTCTCATGTAGATTGGCGCTATGTTAATTTTCAAAAAATGGCACCACGTCTCTATTGGTTGATTAGTTTCTTAGCGGTAATGCTTGTGCCAACACTGATAGTCTTTGCCCAGCTGATTGGTCCCGCCCTACTTGTCGACGTACCTAACCTCGAATTTGGTTTCTTCTCAATTGCGGGAACGGTCGTCATTGTACTTTCCGCCTTACTCCAGCTCGTTGCTGATAGCCAAATGCAAAACTTTAAAAAAGACCCTGCTAATAAGGGTGCAATCATGCGTGATGGACTTTGGAAATATTCTCGTCACCCGAACTACTTAGGTGAAATCATGGTGTGGTGGGGAACGTATTTATTTTATGTTCAACAATTCGGCTTTGATGGCATCATCGTTGCTCCGATTCTTATGACACTACTTTTTGTCTTCATTAGTGTGCCATTGATGGAAAAGAAAATTTTAAAAACACGGCCAGAATATGCACAATACATAAAGGAAGCAGGTATGCTAATTCCCTTCCCTAAACAGGTGCTTAGTAAGAAAACAGCCGATCAAGAAAAGTAGGGTTATCCCCTACTTTTTTTGTGTCATAACACCATCAACGATGACGTAGACTTTATCACAATAATCAATGAGGCGTTCATCATGGGTAACCATAATGGTTGCCTTTTTTTGACGCTTAGTTTCACTTTGCAGTAATTTGATGACGTCGAAGGCTTTTTTCGTATCGAGGCTAGCCGTGGGTTCATCGGCAAACACGACGCTAGGATTGTGATAGAGTGCCTTAGCAATTGCCACACGTTGCCTTTCTCCCCCTGACAGTTCATTGGGATATTTTTTTTCTAAACGTTTCACATCGACACTTGTTAATAAATCTTCCAACCATTCCTTATTAGGTTTCTGTTTGCTAATGCGGTTATGAAGGAGGAGTTGATCTCTAACATTGAGAAAAGGAATCAAATTAGATTGTTGCAAAATAAAGCCAATCTGACTAAAGCGAACCTTAGTTTTTTGCTTGTCGCTTAGTTGAGAAAAGGGCTTGCCGTTGATAAGTACTTGTCCCGTTGTGGGCCGTTGAAGACCGCCTAAAATGGTTAGAAAGGTTGATTTACCTGAACCACTAGGACCAATAATCGCCACAAGTTCACCTTCTCCAGCTGAAAAGTTTGTCTTTTTAAGGGCGTGAATGACTTCTTCACCATTGAGGAAATCCTTGGTGACATTTTTCATTTCGATAAGTGTTTTCATAATGTTATGCTCCAATCGCTTTCAGTGGATCAATTTTTGTTACGGTTCTGACCGAGAAGAGACCCCCGATAATTGAGAAGATAATGAAGCCAGCACTAATCCCAGCATAGAAAAGAGGATTAAAGGCAAAGGGCACGGTTCCTGATAAGAATATTCCCGAAACAATCGTAAGCGCAAGACCGATGATCATGCCGATGAAAACGAGAATTAATGTTTGCCAAATGACCGAGTCGGCGATGTAACGATTAGAAATACCTTGGGCCTTCATGACACCAAACATATTAATTTTTTGAACCGTCAGAACATATATAAAAATGCCAAGGACAAACGCAACGATCATAATAAGGAAACCAATCATCAGACCAAAGGTTAATACTTGCGCGGTATATCCAGGCAGAGTATTAATAAAGTCTTGAATGGCGTAGTTAACTAGAATCGTACCATCAGCATTGGCGAGATTGCTAACTTGACCGCGGACAACGATAGCACTAAAGAGTGGAGTCGGAGTGTTGTCATTAAAGGCATAGTCTCTAAAGTTATCAAGACTCGTATAAATAATCGGGGCGGTTTGATAGGTTGTACGACTACTAAAACCTTGAATCACCCATGTAAGCATCTCACCATCACGATTAGTAATGATAATATTATCACCAATTTCATAACCAGATTCTTTAATGGATTCATCAACAATAACACCCTTTTCAAGGGTAATAAGATCGAATTCGTCAGGGGCAAGAAAACTACCATCTTCAATGCCAAACACATAAATCGCTTCGCGAGAATCAACGCCTTCTGCTTCGTCTTCAAGGCTGATGATCGCAGGAACAAAGCCGAGTTTAGCCTTGTCACCCTCGACAGTGACGCGATCAAACTCTTCGTCACTAAGGTATGACATCATAATATTGTCATTGGCCTCGTAGTTAAGAACGATGTTATCAGCTTGCCACTGATTGATGCCATTGGTGTAACTACTAGCGAGTCCGTAAGCAAGCGACGTCAAGAAGTAGACTAAATAACTAATAAGTGTAACTAAGACAATGATAAGAGCGAACTTACCTTTCGTGTGTCTTAGTTCCTTCCACGCTAAATACATGATTAACCCTTCTTCGCGATGAGTTTAGCAATATCGCGACTTATTTTTTCGGGTTTAGTCATCGGTCCATATCGTTTGATGACATTACCATCTTGATCGATAAGAAATTTTGAAAAGTTGAATTTGATTTTACTTGAGAATAGACCAGGTTTACGATATTTAAGATATGAATATAGAATCGATTCATCGTCGCCATTAACCTTAATTTTAGCACCTCTAAAAAATGAGGTATTGTAGGTTGAACGGCAAAAATTATTGATATCTTCCTCGGTTCCTAAGTCTTTAATGGAAAATTGATCGCAGGGAAAATCAAGAATTTCTAAGCCTAAGTCATGATATTGATCATATAGCTTTTCAAGTTTTCCGTATTGGGGGGCAAAAATACATTTTGTAGATGAATTAACGATTAACAATATTTTTCCCTTGAAAGTATCAAGTTTAACAGCGTTAAATTGGTAATCGTCAACGGTGATGTCATATAATCCCATAGTAACCTCCTGTAAGTAAATTCAGTTTACCATTTTATGTTAAAATAAATAAGAATAAAGCACTCGTTTTCAATAAAATATGAAATTATTATTAAGGAATATTATAAAATTATGTTAAAAGTAAGCCCCCACAATTTAATTGGATACGCTTGTCAAAACCTTGATGTCATCGATGATGTATACCGCACCTGTCGAATTGGCCGTTTTAACGATGAAATTGGTCATGAACTCATTGCGCATAATCTTAATGTTCTTGAGGGCATGATTGATTATAATATTGCTCATGGTCTAAAAATGTTTCGTGTGACTTCCTCGCTTATTCCTTTTGCCTCTAATAAGGCGGTCAACCAAATTAATTGGCGGGAGGATTTCTCCGAAAAACTCGCTGTTATCAGGGCAAAAATTCTTGATCACAGCATAAGAATATCCGCTCACCCTGGACAATATACCGTGCTGAATTCACTCAATGATGATGTAGTGGAAAGAAGTATTCTAGAACTTGAATACCATGTCGACATTATTGAAAGTTTAGGGGGAACAAGAAACAGCAAAATCATCATCCATATAGGGGGTGTATTTGGCGATAAAGAGAAGGCGATCCGTCGGTTTATTGATGTTGTTAATCACCGACTCAGCGAGCGAATAAAACGCCACTTAATCATTGAAAATGATGATCGACTTTATCACGCAGAAGATGTTTTATATATCGCCTCTCAAACCGGACTTCCTATGGTGTTTGACAATCTTCATCATGCCTGTAATCCCGGCCCTTCAAATTTGCCTGAAAGGGACCTCATTTTACAAGCATTTTCAACTTGGAGCGCAGAGGACGGCCGCCCAAAAATACATTATTCTCAACAGGCAAATGGAAAAAAAATAGGTGCACACACTGACACAATTAATGCGGAAAAATTCATGCAATTCTTTAATCATTTGCAAGATTTGACCTTTGATATCATGCTAGAAGTTAAAGATAAAAATCGTTCCGCCTTAAAGGTAAGTATCTTATTAAACGGAGATATAAGTGAGGCAGAAAAGGAGTGGGGTCGCTATAAGTATTTAGTGTTAGGTCGTTCGCAAAAAGCATACTTAGCTATTCGTGAACTATTAAAAGACCGTCAGCATTTTTCGCCACTAGGGTTTTATCAATTGATTGACGATGCCCTACTTTTATCTGAAAACCCAGCTAGTGAGGTCAATGCGCTTGAACATGTATGGGGTTATTTTAAAAAGCAAGCAAATGATAAAGAAAAAAGCCAATTTAAAACTGCACTGTCCGCCTATCAAACGGGAACGCTTCCCCTTAGTCGTCTTAAATCATTATTAAAAAAACTCGCCGTAAAATACGACGAGCAATATTTATTATCCAGTTATTATTTTAATCATCAAGGAGATTAATGTTGTCTTAGATAATCTTCTATTTTCGTTTGTGTTTCCCGATAATCAGTGCCAAAAGCACCACGACTAATAGTCACTATTGGTGGCATTTGGATGCGTTTAAATACATTGTTGTCGAGCAAGCGAATAAACCAGTTGAGGTCTTGGAAAAAGGCCTCTTTTTTATCGAGTCCATAGTGCTTTAGCATGGTCTTGAGAGTTGGTTCTAGTCGATCGGCTAGATAATCATCAATATATGCATTTAAATTTCTGGTTGGAAAAGTTGTGATACGGGTGAGTAGCCAATCGGGATAGCCCCATTTCATAGGGTCGACTTGTGCCTCTCTTAACTCTGCACTAGGGGCAAGGTCATAGCTAGGAACACCATCAATCAAGCGGGCAATTAAATTGCTAGGAATGATTTCATCTCCATACAATTGGTTGATTTCAAGGGCGAGTTCATTAATTTGCATTTTAGTAAGATCACCAAGCGGAGATAACGCACCGATCGTGTCGCCATAAAGCGTGCAATAACCAAGGGCAATTTCAACTTTGTTGCCATTATTACAAATAACACCATGATGAACTTGAGCAAGCGTAGAAAGCATATGGCCTCTAAGGCGTGCATGAATATTTTCCTCAACAGCGCCACTGACACCGTTTTTAAAAGATTGTTTTGTTGCACTTATTAAATTTTCAATCGGTAAAATTTCTAGATTAATACCCAATTTGTCAGCCAAATGGGTCGCATTAGACATTGTTTTTTTAGAATTATAGCGGGAAGGTAAGTTGAATGCAAGGATGCGTTCTTTACCTAAGGCCATCGTTAATAGCGCAGCGTTCAGGGCACTATCAATGCCACCAGATAGGCCAATAATCCAGTTGACTTTTTGATCAAACATGCGTCTATCAAACGCTTTGATGGCAAAAATCAAGGCATCAAGTAATTTTGAGCGTTGATATTCACGTTTTTTTAACTGGGGACTATCAAGATCAACGATAAGATGCTCCTCTATAAAACGATGATTGGCCCACGCAACTTTTTGACCTTGAGCGTTATAGACAAGTGAACCTCCATCAAGAAGTAGGACATTTTTACCAGTATCTTGGAGACTTACTGCATTGACATAAATAATTGGCACGATAGCCTTTTTCGATAAATGTCGTTCGCGGGCTTTTTCTTTGTTGAGTGTCCACGGCGATGAGGAAATATTAATGAGTAGATCTGGTTGTTGGGCACTTATGACGCGAGTGACTTTAAACGCGTAGTCGTCATCCCAAAGGTCTTCACAAACTTCTAGACTAACCTTATATGTATGACTATGAATCGTAAGTAAAAAGGGTTTTAGCATACTTGATAAAACTTCATCATGAGAACGCATCAATTCGAGACCACTAAAAAAGTAGCGTGAATCATCAAACATCCGATAATCAGGGTTGAGATGTTTTATATAAAGACCTGGGTACTCATCGTCTTCACGACGGACCCATTCACCATTAAAGGCAAAAAACGCAGCGTTAAAACGGACAGGGCGTCCATCTCTTCCTTTAGTGACGCCGTCAAGATGGCCAAGATAAATATTGCCCCAAATGATAGCGATATCTTGCGATAGTGCTTTAATTTTTTCATTAAAAGTCGCCAAAAAAGTAAGATAGTCAATATCTAAATAACGGTCCGCCATAAAATAGCCACCCACACACATTTCAGGGAAGACAATGATTTCAACTTTGTTTTTCTTTGCTTCCTCGATAAAACGCTTCATAGTCGCAAAATTTTGCGAGGGCTGACCGGCGATAACATGCATTTGGGCAATACTGATTTTCATAATAATTCTCTCTTAAATGTATTTTATCATAAATCAATCATTGACTAAGTGAGGGATTACAATACATTAGGCAGTCTTGATAAATCATAAGTCGTGATATATTTGGTTATTGTTGGCATATCTATTTATTTTTAGGCCGTTTTTTAGTATCATATTGTTAATATGATGCTTAAAAATAAGCCATTAGTAAAGGTGGTGACACGATGTCGGCATTTGAAAAAATTATCAAATTAGAACAAGCCTTCGATAACCGAAAAGTCGAACTTCAACATTCAAGACAACATCAGGTCAAAGAACTTGAAGAAACGTTGAAAGCAAGACGGACAAAGCTAGAACATGAACTGAAACAGGAAGTTGAAAACACTCGTAAAGCAACTACGGCGCAGATTAAATCCATGAACGAAGCACTTGTCGTGAGGATGGAGGCAAACAAGCAAGCATTCAATGATGCCTTCAATAAAGAACGGCAAAAAGTTGTTGTGGAAATTTTTAATGAGGTTGTTAAGCCATGATTGTTCCTGTCAAGCGCGTCAATCTTTTTGTTTTACCTCAAGAAAAAACGGCGATTTTTCTAGAATTACAAAAGCATGAGTTATTCATGGTTAAAGGTTTTAAGCTGGAAAATCATGCTCTTTTTAATGATGATGAACTAGTAAAAACGCAAAAAGTCATTAAAATTTTGGAAGCACATCAAAAAAGAAAGCATCTTTTTGCATCTATTTCGGTGGATTATCAAACGCTTGATACCATTGACCAAGATGAAGCATCTGTTGTGGATAAAGTCATTGAACTGGAAAATGCTATTGGTGATAAAAAAGACCAAATCGCGCGTTTAAATGAAACAGTCCAACGCTTTCAACCGTGGGTATTTTTATCGGTCGCACAAGAAAAGCTCTCCGAGAGCACACTTTTTAAATTTAACGCTTACAAAGTTAAGGAAGATCATGTTGAATATTTGACCAATGCTCTTACCAATCTTGGTGTTGATTTTGAAATGGGCGTCTATCAAAAATCCGCTTATTTTGTGGTCATGGTCATCGAAGAGTTGGCCAAGGATTTAACAATCGCCCTTTCCGCTTGTGAGGCAGAAGAAGTTAACCTTCCCGAAAGCCAAGAAACCTTTCGTGTTGGAGTTGAACAACATCTTCACACAATCGCTCAACTCAACGAGGAAGTAGACACTCTCAATAAGTTGATTGATGAATATGTCAGTCGTTTGAGTGCGATTAAAACTTATTACGACAAAGAAGCAAACCGACTTATTCGTGAACATGTGCCTCACCAAAAAAGTGAACATTTTATTATGTTAGAGGGCTATGTTCGCGAAGACCAAGTCGCTCAACTAGAAACAGTCATGGAGAAGACGTCTTCAACCTATGATATTGAGGTGGTTGAAGATAGCAAAGAACCACTACCAACTGCCTTAAAAAACAATCGTTTTGTTAAACCCTTTGAAACCATTACGGAAAGTTTTTCCACACCAAATAATCAGGAGATTGATCCTAACCCGGTCATGTCGATTTGGTATTGGTTGTTTTTTGGGATGATGATTGCCGACCTTGGCTATGGTCTTGTCCTCTTTATTGGGACCCTGCTTATGTTAAAAATTAAGAAACCCCGTGGAGGCTTTAAAAAACTTTTACAAGTATTCATGTATTCTAGCGTCTCGACGATGTTGTTTGGGATTGTAACTGGATCAATATTTGGCGTTGGCTTTAGGGAAATCATTCCCGCTCTTCCCAACATTTTCATTTCTCCGGTTGATGATCCTATGACCGTGTTGATTGCCTCGCTCGTATTTGGTGTTTTCCATATTATGAGTGCCTTGGTGTTTAAGGCCATACTCATGATTAGAGAAAAGGATATACTAGGAGCGCTTGCAGAGGCAGTAAGCTGGTTATTAATTCTGAGTTTTGGTATCGTCTTTATTGCCGATATGCTGGCTATTTTATGGCCGAGCAATCATGTGATTAGTTTGATTAGTCTAGGGTTCATCTTATTAGGACTAGCCTTCATTCTTTTCTTATCAGGACGTGGCAACAAAAACCCATTTACATGGGTGATGAAAGGACTTGGCGGTCTTTATGGGGCCACAAGTTATCTTAGTGATATTTTAAGCTACAGTCGTCTACTTGCCCTTGCCCTTAGTGGCGCAGTCATTGCCTTTACAATGAATCTGCTTGCGGGTATGGTTGCAGGTGGATTATTTGGGCTTGGATATATATTTGCAATTCTAATTATTTTGGTCGGACACCTCTTTAACTTTGCGATGAGTTTACTCTCTGCTTATGTGCATGGTGGTCGCCTCCAATATTTGGAATTTTATGGCAAGTTCTACCAAGGTGGTGGATTTGCTTTCAAACCATTAGGTTATGAATTACATTACATCAATGAAATAAAGGAGAATTAAGTTATGGATATGGGTGTAGCATTAGCGGCAATTGGCGCCGCATTAGCAGTTGGTCTGGCCGGCGCAGGTTCGGCAATTGGTGTCTCGTTAGCGGGTAAATCCGCCACAGGAGTCATCAGTGAAAAACCAGAATTATTTGGTCGTGTTTTCGTTTTGCAAGCATTACCAGCAACACAAGGTATTTATGGCTTTCTTATCGCCATTTTAGTCTTGTTAAAAATTGGGCTATTAGGTGGCAATATTGAAGTGTTAAACAATGCGCAAGGCTGGGCATACCTAGCTGCCGGTCTAGCAATCGGCATTAGCGGACTTTTCTCAGGTGCTTATCAAGGGCAAATCGCTGGTTCAGCAATTTTAATGACAGGAAAAGACCCAAGTCTTAGTACACGTGGGATGACAATGACAGTCATGGTTGAAACCTATGCAATTCTTGGCCTTCTTGTTTCAATCTTAATCTACTTTGGTATTTAGGATTGGGTAACATGAGTAAAACAAAAATCGAAAAATATATCGACAAAATTGAAAAGGAATTCGTCCTTAACTTTGAGGCTGAAACCGCAAAAATACTTGAACAAAAACAAGCGGATTTTGATCGTGATAGCGCGGAGTTAAAAGAGAAAACACTTAAAAGAATAAAAAAAGAACAAGATGAAGTGTTGGCCACCACTCAACAAGCACTCGATTTTGAAGAAAAATCTAAAGGTGAGGCACTTAAATCATTAATGATTGAAGAAATCTATGAGGATGTTTTATCAAAACTCAAATCACTCGAGGGTGAACATTTACGCAAACTTGTCGTACGTCTAATAGAGAGTGAATCCTTAACCGGGAAACATCGGCTATTAGTTAGAAAAGCAAATTATGATAAATTTTATCAAGCCTTAAGTGATAAGGAAAACTGTGACTTGCTCAACAAGGAACTCAAAAACACGACCTGTCATCTTGAGATTTATGATGATGCAGTCGAACTAGGATTCATCGTTGAAGACAGAGAATTTGATCTTGTCTTTGATTTTCAAGCACTAATTGAAAACCACAAGCAAGTTCACGCTTTTGATATTTACACACGTTTATTTGGAGCACAATAATGGATTTTGCCTATGCAAGTGGAAGTTTAAGCGTCAAGATAGCGGAGCTTAAAAAGATTGAAGCTCAGCTCACTAATCTTGAGCAAAAAGGTCATGATGAAATCATCAGCTTTTTAAACCATCTCCAAATTGCGGGCAATCAGGAAATAAATGATTTCAAAACACTCATCAATAAGAGTGAACAGTACTTATTTAATCAAGTTGTTAGCTTGGTGAGTGAAAATGACTACGCTTTACTTGATCTCATATACGCCGAAGACATCATCACATTTCTTAATCTTAAAGTTAACAACGTTAAGTATCTTGATCGTTTTGCCCCCTATGATGTTTTCCATCTCTCACTCACGCAGTTACTTGACGATCAACTGCCGGGTTATCAAGACCATTATGGGCGGATGCTTCGCGAAGTGAATCGACTTGATAAAAAGAGTGCACGAGAAAAAGAAGCAAAATTAACCCAACTGTTTTATCAACACTTAGGCGAGCGTTTTATGGGACATCCATACTTGATATCTAAAATCATTGCTCTTAATGTGAGAACACTCTATCGCGCAAAAAAACTATCTCTAAGTTTAGATGATTTTAAGATTGAATTACTTGGAGATGATGTGATTAGGGAAAAATTTAGTGGACTTTTTCGCCTTGATGAACGGCAAATTGTTGCTACACTCAAGGATAAATTTGACAGTCAAACTTCCCAAGTTTTTGAAGCTATTTTACAAAAACCACAGGACATTGATCGTTTAATCGATCAATACATATATGACAAAGTTAAAGACATGATATTTTCAGTTGAATTTCAAGACTTGTTTATTCTTTATGGTTACCTTTATCGACGGATGATTCGTCAAATTAAGAAAATTTATTATCGGGTGGAAGCATATGAAACAGATCGCCATTATTAGTCCGCTTGATGCGGTTGATATTTTTAAGCAATTGGGTTTTGACACCCTCATCAGCGATAATGCTGAGGCAATTGGAAATTATATCAAAGACAATATTAACGAGATTAAAGTGTTTATTTATGATTTTAATCTCAAAGAGATTATCGATGTGATCAAGGAAGACTATCGGACAGATGCCTTCCCGATCTTCGTTTCTCTGGCCTTTAATGAACAACAAATTGAAATCTCGATAGCGGAAGCTAATCGGCAAATCGAAAATGCCATCGGCATCAAAATTGAATAGGAGTAACGTATGGAAAAACATGGTTTTATTAAAAAAGTTGCGGGCCCACTTATTGTGGCGCGCAACATGGAAGAAGTCCAAGTTTATGATGTCGTCAGGGTTGGAAAGAAACGACTGATTGGCGAAGTTATTGAATTAAGAGGGGATTTAGCTAGTATCCAAGTATATGAAGAAACAGCCGGTATTGGTCCAGGAGAACCTGTCTATTTTACGTATGAACCACTATCTGTTGAACTAGGGCCGGGCCTCATAGAAAGTATTTACGACGGTATCCAACGTCCACTTACCGCAATTTATGAACAATCTGGTCCACAAATTCCTGTTGGTATTGATGTTCCTAAACTTGATCAACATAAGAAATGGGACTTTAAGGCCACCGCTAAAGTTGGCGATAAATTGAGTGGTGGGATGATTTTAGGCGAAGTTCAAGAATCAATATCCGTCCTTCATAAAGTGATGGTTCCCCCTAATATGAGTGGTGAATTAGTGGAAATCTCTAGTGGAGAGAAAACCGTAAAAGAAGTCATTGCTCGTCTTAAAACCAAGGATGGAGAAATCCTTGAAGTGACAATGTCACAAAAATGGCCTGTGCGGAGAAAGCGTCCATATAGTAAAAAGATTGCCCCCAAACGTCCAATGATTACTGGACAGCGGATTATTGATACACTCTTCCCTATTGCTATGGGGGGAATTGCCGCCATTCCTGGTCCCTTTGGTAGCGGAAAAACAGTCGTCCAACACCAATTGGCCAAATGGGCTGATGCGGATATTATTGTTTATATTGGCTGTGGCGAACGCGGTAATGAAATGACTGATGTTCTCAACGAATTTCCCGAACTTGTTGATCCTAAAACTGGGGCATCTTTGATGAATCGTACCGTGCTCATTGCCAATACGTCCAACATGCCAGTTGCCGCTCGAGAAGCAAGTATTTATACGGGGATCACGATTGCTGAGTATTATCGTGACATGGGATATAAAGTTGCCGTCATGGCGGATTCAAGTTCTCGCTGGGCTGAAGCGCTTCGGGAAATGAGTTCACGCCTTGAAGAAATGCCAGGAGAAGAAGGTTATCCGGCCTATCTTTCAAGTCGTCTCGCCGAGTTTTATGAACGTGCGGGACTTGTTGAAACACTTGGCAATCACCAAGAAGGTGCTGTAACTGCGATTGGTGCGGTTTCGCCTCCAGGTGGTGATACGAGTGAACCGGTTTCACAGGCAACGTTAAGAATTGTTAAAGTTTTCTGGGGACTTTCTTCCTCACTCGCGTATCGTCGTCACTTTCCTGCGATTGATTGGTTGAAATCATACTCGCTCTATAGTGATATTATCCGTCAACACATTGGTGAAACGGTCGATGAAAAATGGCAAGATCATACACGTCGCGCTTCGGCACTCTTGCAAGAAGAAGCATCATTATTAGAAATTGTGCAACTCGTTGGAATCGACACGCTAAGTAGTAAAGATCGCTCGACATTGCATGCTGCACGCATGCTAAGAGAAGACTATCTCCAACAAAACGCCTTTGACGAAACTGATACCTATACATCTTTAAACAAGCAAACAAGAATGTTAGATGTCATTGTGAGATGGTATGATTACGCTCTTGATGTGATTGCTAAGGGTGTTAAATATGAAAAAATTGAATTTTTAGATGTTAATGAACGAATTGGCAAAATGAAATATGTCGAAGAAAAAGAATTTGAAAAAAACTATCAAAATATTTTAGAGCACCTTGAATTTGAATTCTCGCGGCTGGTAAAGGAGTAGAGTATGGCAACAAAAGCATATAAAACAATTAAAGAGGTTGTCGGCCCTCTCATGCTCGTGGAGAAAACAAGTGGTGTTAAATATGATGAGCTTGTCCGTATTAAACCCTACAAAGCTGAAGAAAGATTAGGTCGTGTTTTAGAAGTTGATGATGATAAGGTGCTTGTCCAATTGTTTGAATCTTCACAAGGACTTAAAATTGACGATGCTAAAGCCACCTTTTTAGGCAAGAGTATTACCCTCGATGTTTCTGAACATATTTTAGGCCGTGTGTTTGATGGTCTTGGTCGCCCTATTGATGACAAGGGCCCGATTATTGCATCAAAGCGATTAGATATTAATGGTAGTCCACTGAATCCAGTGGCTCGCGATTATCCTAATGAATTTATTCAGACCGGTGTTTCATCAATTGACGGTCTTAATACACTTGTTAGAGGACAAAAATTACCGATTTTTTCCGCGAGTGGACTTGCTCACAATAAGTTGGCCGCTCAAATTGTCAAACAAGCTCGTGTGCTTAATGATGATGAAAAGTTTGCTGTTGTATTTGCCGCTGTTGGTATTACTTTCGAAGAAGCTAATTTCTTTACTGAAACCTTCAAACAATCAGGCGCACTTGCAAAAACAGTCATGTTTGTTAATTTGGCCAATGATCCGGCCGTTGAACGGATTGCGACGCCACGGATGGCGATTACTGCGGCTGAATATCTCGCCTATGACTTAGGAATGCATGTGCTTGTTATCTTAACCGATTTGACCAACTACGCTGAGGCCCTGCGTGAAATAAGTGCAGCGCGTAAAGAAGTTCCTGGACGTAGAGGTTATCCTGGCTACATGTACACTGATCTTGCCTCACTTTATGAAAGAGCGGGACGAATTAAAGGTGTTAAAGGTTCCATTACACAGCTACCAATTTTGACAATGCCAGAAGACGATAAAACGCATCCTATTCCTGATTTGACCGGCTATATTACAGAAGGACAAATTATTTTATCACGGAGTCTATCAATGCAAGGCATCGAGCCCGGCGTCGATGTCCTTCCCTCGCTTTCACGGCTTAAAGACAAGGGGATTGGTGAAGGTAAAACCAGAGCGGATCACGCTAACGTGATGAATCAATTGTTTGCTAGCTATGCACGTGGTAAAGAAGCCAAGGAACTGGCCACTATTTTAGGGGACAGTGCATTATCTAAAACTGATCAAACATATGCCCGTTTTGCAGAAGAATTTGAAAAACGTTATATTGGTCAGGGTTTTGATACTAACCGTAGCATTTTTGACACACTTGACTTGAGCTGGGAATTATTATCGATTCTACCAAAAGCTGAGCTCAAGCGAATTAAACAAGTATTTATCGATCAATATTATATTGAAGGTCACCAACAATAATGAGTCAACAAGTCAATCATACTCGCATGGAGTTGCTCAGACTTAAAACCAAGCTGACAACGACAAGACGTGGTCATAAGTTACTCAAGGATAAACAAGACGAAATGATTCGTCAGTTTATGGAACTTGTCGCCGACTATCGTCAACTTAAGCGTCGTGTTCAATCAGACATGGTCGCACTTTTAAGACTTTTCCAACGCGCACGCGTTTATGAAAACGACGTGCAACTTTTTTCAAAGACACTGGGCATCAACCAATCACTCAGTCTCAACATTTCTACGCAAGAAATGATGGGTGTAAAAATCCCCAATCTTGAAAAAGTGAATACCGGAAAATCGTCAATCAGCTATAGTCTTAATAACTCTGCGGGCATTTTTGATGAACTGCTACGCCTTGCTAGCAAGATTAGTGAGGAGATGATCAAACTAGCCAGCCTTGAAGGTAGTGTTAATGTTCTTGGCGAGGAAATCAATAAGACGAGAAGAAGAGTCAACGCTATTGAACATATTGTCATTCAAAACCTTATTGATCAGGTCAAAGTGATTGAACAAAAACTTGCAGACAATGAGCTGAGCAACACGATACGCATCATGAAATCAAAAGATATTATTATTAAACGTAATAATGAAAAATCATAAATTTTTCGAGAAAAGCGGATTTATGCTACAATTAATTGACAATAAAGCGAGGTTATATGATTAATATTTTTGCAATTAAATACGAAAAAGATGGCACCCCTACCCCTGATGGGGCTCGCTTTATTCATAAGCAGATTGATGAACGGCAATCAGCAATGATTGATGAATTTGATGTGAAAATTAAAGCGGTTAACGCTAAGGTTAAATTGCCACTTTGGTTACAAATCGTTTACTATGCAATGATATTTTTATCAATTGCCTTTGTGCTTGGTGTCATTGGTGGTCTTCAAGAAATGAGTCTTGAAGCGGCCTATCAATCGACCCCATGGCTTTTTATTTCATTGCCAATCACACTCTTAACATGGTTGGGCATTGCCCTTTATAAGCACATCAGAACAAAGCGTGTGACACAGGGTGATGAGGTCAAACAATTACAAGCAGAAGCCGAGCAAATTATTGATGATTCAAAACGTTTATTAGGCACGCCCTTGGACGCGCCTAAAATTGACACACTTCATTATTTCTATGAACAAAAAGATGGTAAAATACGCCTAAAACGTGGACTCGGTTCGCAATATTTTAATATCGAAATGCAAATGTATAGCGATGATGATAACTTATATCTAGCCGATCTTACACGCGTCTTTTCCTTTAAAAAAGATAGTCTTAAACATCTTCAAGAGATTAATGAAACTATTACCATGGATATTTGGAACAAGAAAGAAAGCGCGCAATCATCAACCTATGCCAAATATCATATTAAATCAAACTCTACCGGCGCGATTTATGTGCGACCATTTTATCAGTTGACATTAGAGGTCAACCAACAAGAATATAGTATATTTTTCCCATCCTATGAGCTAGAAACACTCAAGAGGATGACGGGTTTAACGCCGATTGATGTCTCAACTACGAGAGAATAATAAATTCATTGAATAAGACGATGGTTCGCCGTATACTTATAAAGTTATTTTAGATTGTGAGGTCTTATGAAAAAAACTTTTTTATTATCACTAAGTAGCATGATGATACTCTCCTCATGTGCCTTAGTTCCGATTACAAGCAATAACCCAAGCGAAAATATAAGTGGTGACATTACTTCTGAGTCAACATCCACTTCAAATAGTAATAGTGGGACAAGTGAGGATGTTTCAACTACCCAAGTGCCTAGCACTAGTGAAGATATCAGCACAAGTGAATCCAGTGAGGAAAACTCAATATCCATTGAAATCCCTCCGCAAGAAACCTTTATTGATGAGCAATATGTTAGTCAACATCACTACGATGAAGCAGGCTATGACATTGAAGAGTTTGTTCCTACAAGTGACCCCTATTATAGTATCGATACCGAAGCTGAACGTGAAGCCTTTCATGAGAGCGGTTATACAAGAGCTAGTTCTTATGAGGACGCCATGTATCGCACCAATCGCTACCTCCTTTCCGGTGATACGAGTGATACACCAAGCAGTGCAAATTATGCCATTAACCACCTTCCTAACCGGCGGTTACGTGATTTAGCGAATTATCGTATCGATGAGGGGCAATATGAATATAACCCTGATCAATCATTCCGTTCCTACACAATCAATCAACTTGATGGCAAAGTAAAGAAAATATATTATGGTGCGGCCTACATCACATTAGAAGATGTCGCGGCTTATGTATTCGCCTTTGCCGATGCTCCCGCGAATTGGAAAGCGAGTAAATCAAGTTCGGTTTATGAATGGGGTATTTATGAACGGTCCAACAACACCTATTTTAGTGCGGATACCGACCAATATAAATTTGAACCAGATGTACCAAGAACCGACTTTAATGGTCGTTATGAAGGCGAAGGCATCTATCAATATTATGAAATGGATTTTGGTTATACCCAAACGGGATGGACGCTTGGTTATACCACGTATAATGAGGTGTATAATAACGGTTATTCGATTACTCGTGGACCAGTTCGTCTCGTCTATACAGCGATGGACACTGATGATAATCGTGGGGCAAAATATATTCCCATGGATCATCGCCACGTCTTTCTAACCTACAACCACTATAATGATTTTATTGAATATTTAAATTATGAAAATGGTTGGGGAATCCCGTTTGGCTGGATGAGCGCGGGTAATGAGTATTGTGGCGGCATGTACAGTAGTAGTTATGGTCTTGGTTATTATGATTTTGTAGACCCTGCACCAAAAACAACCTATGAAGATCACCCACTCCACCGTGTGGATTATCAAGACGCCCAATTATTATATGGGATGATTAACGCATAAAAACAAAGTGATGATGACTAGAAGATTGAGGACTGAAATAAAAGTCCTCAATTTTTATTTGTTTGATTTGATCAATATTATCAATACAATTTTCCAACAAATAGCGGGTCATTTTCCCTCTCATTTGCTTGAGTAAGACATTGGAAATCTTTTTGTCTTTGAGGGCAAAATCGATACGAATCACCGTTAATGAACGTGGAATCAGCGAAGAAAACTCATGGCTACAAAGATCTATGAGCACATCATTTTGGTGATGAGATGATAAGTATTCATTGATGGATTCACGCCAGTAATCATAAAGATTACCTAAAAAATTCATGGTGAAGTCAAGGCGATAGCAGGTAATATGATCAAAGGGTCTAACGAGCCCATAATAGGCATCAATGATGTATAGACGATTAGCATCTGGATGAAAGGTTTGGCTATCCATCGCTTTAAAACTAACCCCGCGATAAAGACGAAGGGCCGCCCCTGATTGTGGGTGATGAAAATAATCATAGACATCATCAGCTAGACGCGAAGAAATTTTCATGTTCTTGATAATATCCGTTTTAGACATTTTGATTAACTGACTGTGAAGTTGAGCGGTTTTATCGCTAAAAAGTGGTGTAGTTGTTCCCTTTGTTTGTGTGGGAGTAAACGTTTTACTCGGAGCGACAAAGACAATGAATTTCATATATTTACTATAACATTTTTTATAAATAACGCGTAGAATGAGCATATCTTTTGCACTGAATACACTATTAATTT
>CAYWQC010000003.1:0-25643 GCA_964460405.1 uncultured Staphylococcaceae bacterium
ACTTAGATATTAAGAGTGCTAATAACAAGTAAGGAGGTAATGTTAATGCGTAAACTTGTTAAAAGAGACAATCCTTTCGGATTAATTGACCCTTTCTTTGATGATTTCTTCTCTTTTGGTAAAAGAAATCTTTCCGACAATCAAATTATGAAAACAGACATCAAGGAAGAAGATGATCATTATCTTGTCAAAGTTGATCTGCCTGAAATCAAGAAGGAGGATGTCAAAATTTCTTTAGACAATGGCTATCTCTTGATTAACGCCACACTTGAGAACAAGCATGAAGAGGAAGAAGGTCGTTATATCCGCCGTGAACGACACTTTGGAAACTTTGCTCGTAGTTTTTATGTGGGCGATGAACTTGTCGAAGAAGATATTAAGGCTAAACTAGATAATGGTGTCCTTACACTGACACTAAAAAAACGACAACCTCAAGCAAAAGCGAGCAAATTTATCGAGATTGAATAGTCAAAAATAAGCCACTAGCATCAACTAGTGGCTTTTCTTTATTTGATTTCTAAATAGACGGGACAGTGGTCACTACCTTCAATCTCATTAAGAATTTGACTATCCATCACACGCGGTTCTAACACTTTTGAGACAAGAAAATAATCAATTCTCCATCCAATATTCCGACTACGGGCAAAGGTGCGATAACTCCACCATGAATACTTGACACTTTCAGGATAAAGATGGCGAAAAGTATCGACAAATCCTTCTTCTAGGAGCTGATTGAATGCCCTTCTTTCTTGAGGCGAAAACCCTGGACTGTGGTGATTTTGCTCAGGATTTGCTAAATCAATTTCATTGTGAGCAACATTTAAGTCTCCGCAGATGATGAGCGGTTTATGTTGTTCAAGGCGCTTGAGATAAGTGCGAAAGGCAACTTCCCATTCGAGACGATAATCAAGCCGCAACAGTTCATTTTTGCTATTTGGTGTATAGACGGTAACTAGATAAACATCATCGAGTTCAAGGGTGATGACGCGACCCTCCTGGTCATGCTCTTCAATCTCAATACCATAGAAGACGTTTAAGACTTTAGATCTCGTATATATGGCGGTTCCTGAGTAGCCTCTTTTGACAATAGAAGCATTCCAATAACGTGTATAACCAGGTATGTCTAGTTCGACTTGGTCATGTTCTGCCTTAACTTCTTGTAGACAAAAGGCGTCAAGATCATAGTCAATTACCATTTTGGCAACATCCATTTTTTTCATAACGGCGCGAATACCGTTGACATTCCAAGACATAAGTTTCATATGATTACCTCGTTTTATATCATAACATGAGTGTGATTATCCTTTAAATGAAAAAAATATGGTAAAAGAATTTGATAGTTTTTCCTACCTCCTTTATGATATGATTTAAATATTGTTGAAAAGAGGTATTTTATGAACAAGAAAATGATATTTTTACCATTATTAGCGATACTCATATCGGGTTGTACGTCGCCGAGTCTAAGTGAAGACAATCCCTCGAGTATCGTTACGAGTGAGCCGATTATAAGTAGTGAGGACTCCACAAGTAGTGAAGAAGTGACAAGTACGATTACAACATCACAGGAAGATTCACAAACAAGTGAAGATAGTCAACCACCCACTAGTGAAGATCATGTTTATCAAGATATCAGTGAAATCAAGGCCTTAGCAGCTAGTCTTGCCACGGATGTCAATGAGTCAAATATTGCGATTTCAGACTATCGGGTTCAAGTTCGGGCCCAGCTTTTGCTTATCCAAGATTATGTCGCGGGTGGAAATGACTATTCATATCGTCATAAAGCCCTCATTGCCAATGAAACTGGCTATATGCTTGCTGCGTTGGATGGCACTTCCTATGATCTCATTAAGCCATATGTTGACCAACAACAAGTGTATGACTTTCAAGGATATATTGGTCTGTATAATGGTCATGCGGAAATCGTTGTTGATGCTAGACCAACTTATTTAGAAGGTGTTAGTCTAGACTATCAACTTCCCAGCTTAGCAAAACCATCAATTAGTCAAGTCTTTGAAGACCATATCATCGAGGAACCACTTAATAATAAGGGGATAGGTTATGATATTTCAATCCAAACAATGACACTAAAATATGTCATGAAACTAGAAAATAGTCTTGCCTTGTTTAGTGATGGGACAAACGTGATTCAAGTATATGGTCACGCTAAATTTACCAATGGTTTTTCCCTAGGTAGTGTCTATGAAATCACCTATATTCCCGGACAATATATATACAAACCAACCCTCAACTACATTGCCCATAAGCTCAGTGATGTGCAAATTGATGATATAAATGAGGGTGAATCGATTTCCGCAAGTGAACTCTATGATGCTAGTTATATTAAGGAACCCAAATTCGCTAGTGACTATCTTCACAATCAACAATATGCTGCCCTATTTATTGAAGTATATGAATTCCAAGGATTTGTCAGTTATTATATTAAGGGCGATGACTATAACATTGTGTTTGAAGATCAAGCAAGTAACGGTTACAACACCTATATGAATGCCGCTAGTGCTGAAGCATTATTTATTAATAATGAAAGTGGTCTTGGTTTATATACAAATCGTGATTTTGAAAA
Organism: uncultured Staphylococcaceae bacterium; assembly: GCA_964460405.1. Taxonomy (GTDB): domain Bacteria; phylum Bacillota_I; class Bacilli_A; order RFN20; family CAG-826; genus DATESG01. The sequence continues at coordinate 2,582 of CAYWQC010000003.1, forward strand.
TTGTATGTTTTGGGAACAGGCTAGTCTTGACCGTGAGGAAAAGAGCGCTGTCGACTTCATGTTCGTACCCTACTTATATAACACCAATCATTATTTCCAAATTCATGTGTTTGAAACAACTTATACAGCCAATCTCTAAATCTCATTGTTTAGTTTGATTTCAATTGCCTCACCACGTAAAATGTAAGAGGAGGTATTAATTATGCCAGAATATGTAGAATATCTAATTATTGCGATTGCTTCACTTGTCGTTATTGTCGCGGGTTTAGCGGTCTACCTACTTGTTAAGGTGCAATACATCACTCAATATTTCAATAATCGTAAGTTTAAACTCTCGATGAAACTTGAAGTTGACCCGGTCTCACATAAGGACAAATTTGTCTTTCACATTTTCAATAACAACCTTAACGATGCGCGTGTATCTGATTTAGGTATTGGCTATGATCAAGAGAGTATTACCTTCTATAAGGATAAGCTCAATACCGAAAGTCTTACCGAAGAGGACTGGCTCGTTATTCCTACCCGTGACTCTATCAGTGTCGAAATCGATGTCAAACAAACGTATGAATTAATTCTTGAACGTAATAAGGGGATTTATCGTCTTAAAAAGGTAAGAATTTATGTCATTGATGCTGCGGGTTTTGAGACAAGAGTCAGGGCTCGTGATTTTGTCAAAACAATCAAGAAAATGCTCAAAGCAGACCGGAAAATTATTCGCCAAGCAAGACGTAAAATACGTCTAGAAAAATTTAAAGCATTCTTTGATTTTAAAGCGAAAAATGAAGCGCGCCTTGCTAACAAAAAGATCGAAAACGAAACAAGTGTTCCCCCTGCAGATGAGGGCAAAACTAACAACACAAGAGTTGAGGTGTCGAAAGATAAGGATGGGACAAAGCCTAACGATAAAGACGAAGACACCAACGTCGTTAAAACAGATGAACCATTAGATCAAGCCCCACAAATTGAAGAAGAGGCGGACAAGGTTGATCAAGACGTTGAGATTGAACAAACAGAAGAAGAACTTGACAAAAATAAGTAAATAAAGAAACTAGCATGTGAATGCTAGTTTTTTAGTTTTCCTGAAATATATCTCGTGTATAAACCTTGTCAATGACATCATTTAGCGAAGCATCGATACGGTTAGCAATAATGAGTTGGCATTGACTTTTAAATGAAGTTAAATCGTTTTCTACTAGGTGACCCTTAATCATTTTTTGATTTAACAGAGGCTCGTAAATGATAATATGATGATTTTTTTCAAGCATATCTATCAGATCAAGCATGATCGAATCGCGAATATTGTGTGAGTCTTTTTTCATGATGAGGCGATAAATGCCAATGGTTTTTACATGGTTTTTGTTGATCATCTCGACAATATGACGTTTCCGAGTTTGATTACCCTCAACGACAGCACGAATCAAATTATTTGGGACATCTTTATAATTAGCAAGTAATTGTTTGCTATCCTTAGGCAAACAATAACCACCATAGCCAAATGATGGGTTATGGTAGTGTTGACCAATGCGAGGATCAAGACTGACACCGTCAATAATGGCACGTGTGTTAAGACCACGACGTTCCGCAAAACTATCGAGCTCATTAAAGAATGTAACGCGCATTGCTAAATAGGTATTGGCGAATAGTTTGACTGCCTCGGCCTCTCTAGGGTCCATAAAACAGACGGGAACATCCTTATTTAAAGCAACACTTTGTAAAAGATGAGCGAAAACTTGACCCCGTTCACCCTTGTCGCCAACAATAATGCGTGATGGATAAAGATTATCCTCAACGGCATGCCCCTCACGTAAAAATTCAGGGGAGAAGATGATGTTATCAAATTGGAAGAGACGGCGCACTTGTTCAACATAGCCAACAGGGATCGTCGATTTAATGACGATCATTGCCTGAGGATTCACTTCAATGACTGTACGTATGACATCTTCAATTGATCGTGTATCAAAATAATTGGCGGTATCATCGTAGTCGGTTGGTGTTGCAATAATAATATATTCGGCATTTTTAACAGCACTTTTAAGGTCAAGTGTTGCCCGGAGTTTAGATTGATTAGCGCCTAGGTAGCTATCAATGTAGGCATCTTCAAATGGGGATTGACCCTCATTAATGAGGTCAACTTTGTCTTTAATGATATCGACAACTTCAACATCATGGGTTTGCGCGAATAGTACGGCTAAAGAAAGACCAACATAACCTGCTCCAACAACTGTAATGTTCATGATGACCTCCCAATAGACTGGCAATTTGTATCAATATTATAACTAAAATGATATGATTTTAATATGTTTATTCCATCTCATTCGTCCCTTCCTCATTATTTCTTTTTAATAGAGGAGTAAATTTAGTATAATAATCTCATATTTACTATTGAGGTAACATTCTTATGCAATCGAAAGATAAAAACAAATTTGTCAAGATGTGGGGTGAGCATGTTTCTTTGCTTCACCTTGTCGTCGCAATTATTGTCAACATTGCGGCGGTTTTAATTGTCCTATTAGCGACAGTGAATGTATCAAAAGACTACCGACTCATGATTGGACTTGGCGCACTAGTCATCGCTTTAGGTTTCAATTCAACCCTATTTAGACCAAAAAGAAATGTGGTTAACAAGTAATGGAATGGCTCCTTGTTTTACAGATTGTCCTCTTTGCAATCATCGGCAGTCTTATCTACTTGATTATTGGTATTATTCCCGGCACTGATGAAACTAGTGTGTTAGTGCCCGCGACAGTATTATTATTTGCCTTTCAACTCGATCCTCTCGTCATCCTATCTTTTTTTATCGGGGCGATGGTGTCACTTAATGTCACGGATTCAATTCCGACCGCTTTGACTTCAATACCAGGTGGCGTTATGTCTACTCCCATGGTTGAATCTTCAACTTTTCTTAAAGAGAGAGGGCTTGTTACACACACGATTAGACGGATGACTAGCGGAGCTATTTATGGAACTATTATTGGTTTATTAGTGGGCTTGGCCGTCCTGGGTGGTGTTAAAATTGTTGAGCATCTAACATCCAGTTCTATCAACGAAGCAGTGAATGGTTATCAGCATTGGGTATTCCTTGCAGGGGCGATTTTTCTTGCATTGATGAGTAAGAAAAAACTGATATCTCTAGTTGCTATTATTCCTTTTGGGCTCACTGTTTATGGGGCAAGACTGATCAGTAATAGTATTAGTGCTACGCCATTTTTCCTAGCCATTACGACGGGTCCGCTACTCTTTCAATTAGTGACTATGCTTATTCCAAAACTACGCAATGAATCGAGTGTGAATGGGCATAAAGATATCGTTATTGAACGCGATGAAAAGTTTGGTCTCAGAGAATTTTCTACTTCAATGCGTGCTAAATCTACGATTCCAACGCTTGTTTCTAGTCTTATTTCCTCGTTGTTGTTTTTCCTCTCACCTGTAGGTGTGACGATGTTAGTGGGTGAAACTGCAACGAATCATATTAAAGACGAAGAGGAACGGGGATTAACTAAGGTTTCAGTCATGAATGGTGTGGCGAGTGCAACGTATATGTCAGGCATTATCGTTTCCCTATTTGCCTTTGGGTTTGCAATCTCCCCTGCCGCTGCTGGTCCTGGGGGTGCATTCTTTAATAGTGACTATCAGTTTTTAAGCCAAATTAAACTAGGTCCTGCAATTGGTGTGATTATTTTTGCAATGTTAGTCGCCTTATTCATAGCGGCGACACTTGCTTTTAAATACGCAGGTCGCATTACTTATCTTGTTTTTAAATACATCCCCCAAGAAGCGGTTATTTCTTTATTGATTGGCCTTGCCTTCCTTCTTGTCTACCTTGATTCGGGTTTTTTAGGCGTCATCGTGATAACTGGTGTGGCCCTTATCGCTGGCTTTCTTAATCGGCTCGGTGTGGGTCATGGCATTCTCTTTATGTCGTTCTACACAGCCCTATACATGATTAGTTTTGGGGTTTTACCCTTATAGCTTATGCGTAAATGTGTCAGTGCTGAAGCACATGGGAAATTAATTTTAATTGGTGAACATAGTGTTGTATACCAACATGGGGCCCTCGTTGCCCCTTTTACTCAAGCACGCACGGTTGTTAATATTTGTGAAGGCAAACAAGGCATTTACTTAAGAAGTGATTATCATCATGGTGATTTTTTTGCCGAAGAAGCGCCAATTGAAGGTTTACAAGCCTTGTTAAGAACGTTTCTTGATGATCATCAGTTAACTGAAGTGAATGTAGATATTAGTATTAGTTCTAATATGCTTAGTCGTCGTGGTCTTGGTAGCAGTGCCGCTGTTGCGAAAGCACTCAGTGAAGCATTGTTTCAATTTTTTGGTCTTCCTTATGAACGGGAGGATATCCTACATTACATCGCCATATCTGAACTTGTTTATCACGTTAAACCAAGCGGGATCGATATGCATGCCATTATGAGTGATGATCTCTTATGGTATCAAAGCGGCCATATAACACCAATCAAAACTGCTGTTCCTCTCTATTTAGTGGTGGCTGATAGTGGTCAAGCCAGTCAAACTAAACTATCAGTCTCAATGGTAGCGGAACAAGTTAACAAGGGTGATGACATCACCATCAAACATCTTAAACAACTTGGTGAGTTAGCACTAGTGGCTCGTCAGCAATTAGAGGGAGGAACCTTAACGGGGTTGTCACGAACTTTCCAAGAGGCTCATTCCCATTTACAAGCAATCGGTGTATCCAGTCCCGAACTAGATCAATTAGTCACCTTTGCCACACAACATCATGCCCTTGCCGCAAAAATGACGGGAGGCGGACAGGGTGGTTGTATGTTTGCCGTCTTCGCAAGCTTAACAGAGTGCCAACACTTTGCTAAACTATTAGCACAAAGAGGAGTGACACATTCGTGGATTATGACGATCGCTTAAAAAGTGTTTCAAGTCGGGCACCTGTTAATATTGCCCTTTTAAAATACTGGGGTAAAAAAGACGAACAGTTGAATATCCCTTTCCAATCAAGTATCTCAATGACCCTTGATGAGCTTTATACAGATACAACTATCGAGCTTATTCCCCATGCAAATCATGATGAACTTTTTATTAATGGCTCGCAAGTCATGGGTGCAGAACAGGTGAAAATAAGCCGATACCTTTCAACATTTCGACAAGTTTATAAACGCCAAGGATATGTCCGTATTCATAGTGTCAATCATGTACCGACTGGTGCGGGATTGGCAAGTAGTGCGAGCGCTTATGCAAGTATTGCCGTCGCCCTCAACCATCTTTTTCAACTCGGACTTGATGAAAAGGGCTTGTCTAGACTTGCACGTTTAGGCTCTGGCAGTGCCGCTCGTAGTATTCATGGTGGTATTGTTTTGTGGCATCATGGTGAAGATCATCATAGTAGTTTTGCCGAACAACTAGATGATTCTTGGGATGATTTACGACTTATCGTTGTCCTCATCAGTGATAAGAAAAAACCAATATCATCACGCCAAGCCATGCAGTTAAGTGTTAAAACTCCAGTTTATCAACAATTTGTCACGTGGTCTGCAAAAATGTTACCTCTGATGATAGAGGCAATAAAAGCCCATGATATCATAACATTAGGCCAACTTGTGGAGGAGAGCAGTGAACGTCTTCATGCGACAATTCGTGCGAGTGGTGTTGATTATTATCAAAAAGAAACGTATGATTTTTTAGCAAAACTCAACACACTCAAAAAACAATTTCCGCTTTTTTACACCCTTGATGCGGGTCCAAATGTTAAACTATTAACAACAGCACAATATCTTGATGATGTTTTAAAAAACTTAAGGGACGAAACAACGATCGTATGTCGGATGGGAAAAGAGGCTTATGTTAAGCATTAAGATTCCAGGAAAATTGTATCTTATCGGTGAATATAATGTTTTAAATGATGGCAAAAGCGCCATACTTTTTACTGTTGATAAGTATGTAACAGCCATGATTGAACAATCCAAACATTTTGTATTGGTCAATGAAAAGGAAGTACACCCCCTTGAAATTGAAAAAGGTATTGTTCGTGTTGATGATGACAATCTCAAAATTTCCCAATCAGCGATGCAAATCGCCCTTAATTATTTAGAGTATTTAAACATTCCCCTTCAACCATTCCGTCTTAGTCTTACCAACCAGTTGGTATCGACGGAGGGTCTAAAATATGGTCTAGGAAGTAGCGCTGCTATTCTTATTGCTATTCTCAAAAGTATCTTGATGTTTCATCGCGTCAAACTTACGCGCCTAGAATTATTCAAAATTGCTGTTCTAGGCCAATATTTGATGGATAAAAAAACGTCGGGTGGAGATTTAGCCGCCTGTAGTTTTGGCGGCATGATTTGTTATACCCGCTATGAATATGCTTGGCTCAAAAACAATGTTGAGCGAGGTTTTGATATTGTCAAGGAAACATGGCCACTGTTAGATATCGTTGAACTTCCACCGCAGCATTTCAATATTCAAATTGGGTGGACAAATAGTCCTTATTCTACCAATGCTAATCTTGCAAAGATTCTTCATCAGGAGAGGATTTATTTAGCGTTTACGAATAAGGCAAATGAGCTTGTATTACGAGCTAAAAACGCGATTATCCAAGGCAAAACTCAGGAATTAGGCGTTACCTTATCTCGATATCAAGATTTACTATATAAATTAGACTTTGATCTTGAACTAGGTTTTAATACTGCTATCCTCAATACCCTAATCAAAATTGGTAACGAGGCTGGTGGCTTTGCAAAAATTAGTGGCGCCGGTTATGGGGATTGTGGGATTTGTCTCATCGCTAATGAGAAGAAACTATTAAGAGCCTGGAAGCGGGCTGGTATTTCCCCACTTAAATACCATATTGCCCCCTCATTAGGAGATGAATAATGTCAGAAAAACGAAAAGATGAGCATGTCCATTTTGCTAAAAAAGCGCAACGTGGGTTTAATGATTTTGATCGTATCCATTTATTGCATCAGGGACTCGTAGACTTTAATCTTAGTGACGTCGATTTAAGTACGCACATTTTTGGACAAAAGTTTGCACTACCTATTTACATCAATGCGATGACAGGTGGCAGTGAGAAGACAAAGACCATTAATGAACGTCTTGCCCTGATTGCTAAATATTTAAATATTCCTCTATTTTTAGGTTCACAATCCATTGCCCTTAAACAACGTGACCTTGCGCCTTCTTTTGTGGTTGCTCGTCAGATTTACCCCCAAGGATTTCTCGTCGCAAATGTATCGGCAAATGCAACGGTAGAAGAAGCACAAGAAGCCATCAAAATGATCGGTGCTAACGCCCTTGCTATTCATATCAATTTAATTCAAGAGTTGGTCATGGAAGAGGGTGACCGTATGTTTGCCCATTGGTCGCAGCATATCGCGACGATTATCAAAGCGGTATCTGTACCAGTTATTGTTAAAGAGGTTGGTTTTGGCATGAGCGATAAAACCATTGAACATCTCATTTCATTAGGAGTTAAATATATTGATGTGTCGGGACGAGGAGGCACCAATTTTGCGACAATTGAACGCATGCGAAACCAAGAAGAACCCTCGGTTTTTGAACACATAGGTATTAGTACAGTTGATAGTCTTTTGTTTGCTAATCAATATCAGGACAAGGTTGTTATCCACGCTTCTGGTGGGGTCCGACATCCACTTGATGTGATCAAGTGTCTTGTTCTTGGGGCGCAAGCAGTGGGACTCTCCTATTATTTTTTGAATTTAACGACGCTTGATGATAAACAAATGTTTGAAGCCCTTGATCGCTTTGTGAGTGATCTTAATAAATTGATGGTCGCCTTTGGGGCGAAGTCCATCGATGGTCTCAAGTCACTACCTTATCGGATGGATGGATATGCAATCACTACGCCAACTATTTAAAATTGGATATGGTCCGTCGAGTTCCCATACAATGGGGCCTGCTAGAGCTATCATCGAAGTAAGAAAACGTCATCAAGATGCTACACACTTAGCGGTGTGTCTTTTTAATTCGCTCGCACTAACAGGGCATGGCCATCTCACCATTGAGTGCATCCAAGATGCCTCATTCCCCTTAAGTGTCGAGGTTAGCAATAAACTTGATCCTACAAAACACCCCAATACTCTACAAATATTTGTCTATAAAGGCGAGACTTTATGCACTGATTATGAGGTGTATAGTGTAGGAGGAGGCGACATTGTTTTTAAAAACGAAGACGTTGAATTCCCCCATATCTATCCTCATCAATCATTTAAAGCAATCAAACAATATTGCAAGAGTGAGGGTATCTCTCTTGCCGAATATGTCTTTCGTTTTGAGGATAAAGACATTAAAACGTATTTACAACAAGTGTATTTAGTGATGCAAGAGGCGATAAATAGAGGTGTCAGTACGGCCGGAGTGTTGCCTGGACCCCTTAAAGTCGAGCGTAAGGCGCCTTATTTATATAACAAAATCATCGTTAATGAACCTCCAGAAATTAAGGAAAGTCGCCTCGTCTCTAGTTATGCCTTTGCTGTTAGTGAAGAGAACGCCAGTGGTGGTATTATTGTGACCGCTCCGACTTGTGGGGCGTGTGGCGTTCTCCCATCGGTGCTTTATTATATGGCAGAAAAGTATTCATTTATTACCAAAGAGCGAATCATTAATGCTCTTGCTGTAGCCGGTTTGATTGGTAATCTTATCAAGACCAACGCAAGTATTAGTGGAGCAGTATGTGGGTGCCAAGCTGAAATTGGCAGTGCCTGTTCGATGGCAGCCGCCGCACATGCCACACTATTAAAATTAAATATGGATCAAGTGGAATATGCAAGTGAAATTGGTCTTGAGCATCATCTTGGCCTCACCTGTGACCCCGTTAATGGCTTTGTGCAAATTCCTTGTATTGAACGTAACGCCGTTGCTGCCCTACGGGCCATTGATGCCTGCGGACTTGCTTACTTTCTCAGCAACTCCCGAAAAGTATCTTTTGATGTCGTTGTTAAAACGATGTATCAAACCGGACTTGATATGAACGAATCATACAAGGAAACGGCCAAGGGTGGTCTAGCGGTTAACTACGTTGAAGAAGATGATATTAATTGTTGGTAAATCATATAATCGTCTAACAGGAAGAAAATCTAGGTACCTTCATTTTATTTTATATGGTAAAATTTTAGCGTTTAAGGAGTGTAAATGAGTATTTTAACCGCTAGTAATTTGACAAAACGATTTGGTATCGTTGAGTTGTTTTCTAACCTCACACTTTCGATTCATGAAAAAGAAAGAGTGGCCTTAATTGGTGCTAATGGCTGTGGGAAAACAACCCTTTTGAAAATGCTCATTGGCGAAGAATCTTGCTCTGATAATGGCGAAGATAAAAAACCAGGTACGATAGCTTTGATGAAAGAGAAAACGATAGGTTATCTCTCACAAAAGGTGATTACGAACATTGAACACTCTTTAATGGAAGAAATTCTTGATGTTTTTACATATCAAATTCAGTTAAATGAACAGTTTGAGACTCTGACGGAAAAGATGAGTCAGGGTGAGGTAGATGATAAACTTAGTGAGCGCTATGACAAGCTTCTCGTGGCAATGGAAGATAGTGATGCCTTTTCATACTTATACCAAATTAAAGCGATTCTCACTCGTTTCGGTTTTAATGAACAGGATTACGAGCGTAAAATCGCCTCCTTTAGTGGAGGAGAGCGAACAAAAATCAGCTTAGCAAAATTAATATTGACGCGTCCTGATTTATTAATTCTTGATGAACCAACCAACCATCTCGATGTTTCAATGATTGAGTGGCTGACGAAATTTTTGAACAACTATCAAGGTGCTATTTTATTTGTCAGCCATGATCGTTATTTTATTGATGACGTGGCAACACGGATTATTGAATTGGAAAACAATATTTTGACAAGCTACAGTGGCAACTATGAACAATATGTGATTGAAAAGAAAAATCATGCTGATCTGCTACTACGACAGTTTAAAATTCAGCAAAAAGAAATTGCTCGTCTTGAATGGTTTATTAAATACTATAAACCAAAACCTCGTTTCACAAGTCGAGCAAAAGACCGTGAAAAGAAACTTGCAAAAATCGAACGTATTTCTTTGCCAAAGACAAGTACAAACAAACTCAAACTAGCGCTTGATACACCGCTGAAAGTTAAAAAGCGCCTTGCTTACTTTGATGATATTAGTCTTGGATACGAGGATGTGCTTGTCCAACCATTCTCATTTTATTTATTCAGCGATCAAAAAGTCGCGGTCATGGGTGATAACGGTACGGGGAAATCTACTTTTCTCAAAGCCATATTAGGTGACGTGAAGCTAAAAGACGGCAGTATTGAATTTTTTCGTCGACTCAATATCGCTTATCTCAAGCAAAACGATTTTGACTTTAATCCCACACATACCCCATATACAGTCATTAATACATTACGACCTATGAAGGGGAAAACTTGGGTAAGGACTCATCTTGGACGCTTTGGGTTTTATGGTGATGATGTATTTAAATCAATTTCTCATCTCTCGGGTGGCGAACTCATGCGTCTCAATTTAGCGCGCCTTGTTTTAGAAGATTATGAATTGTTGTTACTCGATGAACCCACCAATAATTTAGACCTAATGACTAAGGACGCCCTTATTGATGCCCTTAAACAATATAAAGGCGCTCTGATTGTCGTCTCACATGATCGTTATCTTGTGAATGAGGTTTGTAATCATATTTTATATTTTCATCATGGCGAGGCCCTGATGGTCGAAGGTGATTATCAGGATCTCAAAGAACAGCTCATCGATGAACCATCTACGCAAGTTGAAAAAACTGTTAATCATTCACGTGAAAAAGTCAAATTAACTCATAATGCGAGGATGAAACTCGAAGATGAGCAAACAGCCATTGAACATCGCCTAAGGAGTATTGAAGTAGAGGAACAAAACGAATCAAGAGGTATTGATTACGAGAAGTTAACCACGCTTGCAGATGAAAAACTAAACTTAGAGCATCGTTTGCTAGACATATTAACGATCTTAGATGATGGGATTGAGTAAAAAATAGTGCATCATTGTCATTATTTGGTATAATTTTCTCGATAAAGGAAGTGTGTATGAAAATTAATGGTATTTCATTTAAAAAAGCAATATTAGCCGCGATCAATGGGATGGCCTTAGGTCTTTTCTCAACGCTCATTGTTGGCGTTATTATCGCCCAGTTTGGTAAATGGTTGGATGTTGATTTTAGTCTATTTAACACGACGCTTAATATTGGAGCAGGTCTCATCAATGTTAGTCTTGTCGCTAAGTCGCTTATGGGAGTGGGGATTGGCCTTGGTATTAGCTTCGCCCTTCAATTTAAGGGTCTTAAACTCATCGCCGGCCCTATTGCTGGCGCGATTGCTACTTCGGCATTTATTGTCGATAGTCCTGATCCGTTGACGACCTTCTTCGTGGTCATGATTACGATGATATTGATGACGCTTGTGTTTCGCAAAAAAACACCCGTTGATATTATTATCATCCCGCTTTTTACACTCATAATCAGTTACTTAGCAACATTACTGCTCTTTCCTCCGATTAGTTTTATCATCACACAAATTGGCTCATTTCTAACAATTGCAACGACTTACCAACCCTTCTTGATGGGGTTTGTCATTGCTCTAGTAACGGGTGCTTTATTAACTGCCCCGATTAGTAGTGCTGCTATTTTAATTTCCATAGGCCTTGGTGGGATTGCTGGAGGTGCCGCTGCCGTTGGAGGAGCCACTCAGATGATTGGTTTTGCCGTCCAAGGTTTTATCATTAATGGGATTGGGCGTTCACTCGCTACAGCTTTTGGTACCTCAATGATTCAGTTTAAAAACATCGTGAAAAAGCCAATTATTTGGATACCTACCCTTGTTGTCGGTGGATTACTTGGTGCATTTAGCGCTCAGTTTGGTCTTATCGAAACTGCAAAAGAAGGCGCGGGAATGGGTACGAGTGGTCTTGTTGGACCGCTTGTGAGTCTCGATGTGATGGGCACAAATTTCTGGTCATTCTTTTGGATTGGACTATTCATGTTTATACTACCACTCATCCTCGTTTTACTTGCACATTTGTTGTTTGTGAAAATGAAATGGTATAAAAATGAAGATTTCCGTCTTGTCCTAGACGAAAACGAGTAAATACACCCTTTTACTTTGTAAATTAGTTTTAATTTAAGGTGGTTCGGTGTTATAATAATTAACGAAAAGAAGGAGAAAAAAATATGAACAAAAAACAACTTAACAGAATGCAAAATGACTTAGGCTTTGTCGCTGCCCTTGATCAAAGTGGTGGTAGTACTCCTAAAGCACTTGCAGCCTATGGTGTCTTTGAAGATGCCTACACAAATGAAGAGGAAATGTACACACGTGTTCACGAAATGAGAACACGGATTATTAAATCACCATCATTTAAGAGTGATCGAATTCTCGGTGCGATTTTATTCGAAAATACAATGGATCGCGAAATTGATGGTAAGCTTACTGCTGACTTCTTATGGGAAGTCAAAGGAATTGTCCCCTTTCTCAAAGTCGACAAGGGCTTAGATCATCTAGTTGATGGTGTCCAAGTGATGAAACCAATGCCAGATTTAGCCGATTTACTCAAACGGGCTAATGAACGCCATATCTTTGGAACAAAAATGCGTTCAGTCATTAAAGCTGCGAATAAAGAAGGCATTGCTCGTGTTGTTGCTCAACAATTTGAAGTTGGTAAACAAATCATTGAAGCCGGCCTAGTCCCAATTATTGAACCAGAAGTTGATATCAACATTGCCGATAAAAAAGAAGCAGAAGCAATCTTAAAAGCCGAACTCAAAAAACACATCGCTCTTTTAAAGGACGATGAAAAGATCATGCTTAAACTCACAATTCCAACCGAAGCTAACTTCTATGCTGAACTCATGGACTTAGCACCAGTTGTCCGTGTTGTTGCCCTCAGTGGTGGTTATGCTCGTGAATTAGCCAATGAATTACTTGCGAAAAACAAGGGTCTCATTGCTAGCTTCTCACGTGCCCTTGCTGAAGGACTTAGTTTTGGTCAAAGTGATGCTGAATTCGATGCGACACTTGCCAAGACCATTGAAGCCACATATGAAGCATCTATTGCCTAATTAGACGCAATCATATCAAAGGAAAACGTATTGAAATAAGACCTAAATGTTAGAGCACTAACAGGAGGGTCTTTTTTTCACAGGAGGGTGAATTATGGAACTCGTTTTAGTCAGACATGGAGAACCACGTTATGATGAGGTCACGCAACGCGGTTATGTCGGTTTAGGTGGTGACTATGGTCGCCTCACTTTTCGGGGTGAGCAGCAAGCACTTGAACGCGCCAATGACGAGCGCTTTAAAGGGGCGACACTTATTGTTGCTAGTCCTTATACTAGGGCGTTACAAACTGCTGCAATTATTTCCCGTATAACGCAGATTCCTCTTACCGTCGCTCACGACTTACATGAGTGGATGAACGACACTGAATTCAAGTTTGATTATCCAATTGAGGAAGCTTATCAAGCTTACATCAAAAATAAGGGAGCATTACCCACCCATAGTACATACCGTTATGAAAGCTATGAGCATCTTCGTCAGCGGATTATAAAAGCCCTTAGTACCTATCAAAACCACGATAAAATTATTGTGGTGTTCCATGGTGTTGCGATGTCAAGTTTAACTGACTTTTCTGATCTGATTGAACACTGTGGTGTTCGTGTAGTCCATTTAACTTTCTAATCGATTGACGCGAGCAAAAAACCAATCTGCGAAAGCCGTATCACTCGTGAACGGCTTTTCTTCTATAGTAGGATCAACATGGTAACGTGGTTGACCCTCATCAATTAAGACAACACTAGGGACATAGCGGACGGTATCGGCTAGAATTGTATAATCAACAATTGCCGCGTTTAGGGTGTAAAAATAAATTTGATATTCACCTACAAAGGTGTCGAGGTGTGGTTTAAAAGACTGACAAGCCACGCATGTTGGAAGATAAACATAGAGGGCAAAACTCTCTTTATCCTCGATAAGTTGATTGAATTCTTCAGCAAGTTGGAAATCATAAAATTCACCACTATCGTAGTAAACTGATTCGAGGTTAATCTTCTCAAAAGTCGTTGGCGAACAACCAATTAAAAAGATGGTTAGTAACGATAATAGTGATTTAACTCTCATAAAATGACTCGCATCCTTCTATTGTAATTTTTTAGTGAAAAACTAAACCCATTTTATACTAAATACCGACTATAAATACAGTGAAATGATAATGAAATGACAATGTTTGTCAACGCTTCTTGATCTTGGTTGATATATGTGGATTTTTTTCCCTAATAGAGTAAAATGGGCATGCTAAATAAAAGAGAAATGAGGAAAACATATGTCACAAGCATGGGATGGATTTATAAATGGTAGTTGGGAAACAACGATTGACGTTGCAACCTTTATTGCCTTGAACTATGAGGAATATCGCGGGGATCAATCGTTTTTAGAGGGTCCCACTGACGCGAGTCTTATCCTCAATCAACAATTTAAGGAATTATTGGAACTTGAAAAGAAAAAGGGTGGTGTTATCGACCTTGACACAAAGGTTGCATCGACTATTATTTCCCACGCTCCAGGTTATTTGAATAAAAAACTCGAAAAAATCGTTGGACTTCAAACTGACGCTCCTCTTAAACGCGGTTTTTTCCCCAATGGTGGCATTCGTGTTGCCGTTAAAACTGCCGAGAGTTATGGATATAGTGTTGACCAGGAAACAATCGACATTTATACAAAGGTAAGAAAGACACACAATGATGGTGTGTTTGATGGATACAATAAGGCAATCAAACTTGCTCGTCATTCCCATATCGTGACTGGGCTTCCTGATGGCTATGGACGTGGTCGGATTATTGGTGACTACCGCAGGGTTGCACTATATGGAGTGACTCGTTTAATCGAGGAGAAAAAACACGATTTAGACAGCTTAGTTTTTCCCCTGACTGAAGACAAAATTCGTCTCCGTGAAGAAGTTAACGATCAAATCCGTTCTTTAAAGGAATTAATTGTGTTGGGTAACATGTATGGATTTGATTTAACGCGTCCAGCCGCAAACGCCCATGAAGCTATTCAATGGTTATATCTTGCTTATCTTGGGGCTGTTAAGGAACAAAACGGTGCGGCCATGAGCCTTGGCAGAACAGCAAACTTTATTGATATTTATGTCCAACGCGACTTGACACTAGGGCGATTAAATGAAGTTGAAGCACAAGAGTTAATTGATCATTTTATTATGAAATTACGCATGATTCGTTTTGCGAGAACTCCAGAATATAATCAACTTTTTACTGGTGATCCAACTTGGGTGACCGAAAGTCTGGCGGGAATGGGTGCTGATGGCCGCTCACTTGTGACAAAAACAACATTTCGCTACTTACAAACGCTCTACAACTTAGGAACAAGCGCTGAACCAAATCTAACGATTCTTTGGTCCGCTGATTTACCAAGCAATTTTAAGAAATTTGCCGCTAAAGTGAGTATTGATACTTCGTCTATCCAATACGAGAGTGATATTGCTATTGGTGCTAATCATGGCAGCGACTATGCCATTGCTTGTTGTGTATCACCAATGGAAATCGGTAAAGAAATGCAGTTTTTTGGCGCAAGAGCCAACTTGGCTAAGGCACTTTTATATGCCATTAACGGTGGTAAAGATGAAGTTAGTGGTCAACAAATATTTTTCCAATCTAAGGGAGAAGTGCTTAAAGATGGCCCGCTTGATTTTGATGAAGTATGGCAACGACTTGAGGAGACCCTTGATGAACTCGCAGAAGTTTATGTTAATGCTTTGAATGTCATACATTATATGCATGATAAGTATGCTTACGAGAAATTAGAAATGGCTTTGCATGATACAGAGGTCATTCGTACTTTCGCAACTGGAATTGCGGGGTTAAGTGTCGTTGCTGATAGTCTTAGTGCGATTAAATATGCCAAGGTAACACCCATTTATGATGAAGAAAAAGCCATTGTTGTAGATTATCAAATCGAGGGTGATTTTCCTTGCTTTGGTAACGATGACGATCGTGTTGATGATATTGCCATTAAATTAGTGGAAACATTCATGACAAAGATTCGTCAAAATAAGACATATCGTGATGCGATTCCAACGATGTCAATCCTGACGATTACGAGCAACGTTGTATATGGAAAAAATACGGGAAATACCCCTGATGGTAGACGGATGGGTGAACCCTTTGCACCTGGTGCTAACCCGATGCATGGACGTGATAAGAGTGGGGCAATTAAGTCGCTCTCAAGTGTTGCTAAACTCCCCTATAGTTATGCCCGTGATGGTATTTCTAACACCTTCACAATTGTTCCCGCAGCATTAGGCAAGACAATCGAAATAGCTGACTCCATTAACTTTCATATTGATCCACAAGCTGAAAATTTAGTGGATATTCTTGATGGATATGTGGGGCAGGGAGGATATCATGTCAATGTTAATGTCTTTAATCGTGACCTCCTTAAACAAGCCTATGAGCAACCTGAACTGTTTCCAAATCTAACGATACGTGTTTCTGGCTATGCAGTTAATTTTGCCCTACTAACCAATGAACAAAAACTTGAGGTTATGAATCGTACGTTCCATGGTTCACTCTAATCTTAAGATAAAAGGTAATGTCTATTTTATCGAAACAATGGGAGCCTTTGACGGCCCTGGTCTTCGATATGTTTTATTCTTGCAAGGATGCCCACTTAAATGTAAGTTTTGTCATAATCGCGATTCGTGGAGTCAAGACGACAATATCATCATGACTGTTGCTGATGTCCTTCGGGATTACAAACGCTATCAAAGTTATTATCGGCGGGGAGGCATCACTGTGAGTGGTGGCGAACCTACGCTACAAATAGAATTTGTTACGGAGTTGTTTAAGGCATGTAAAAATGAGGGGATACACACTTGTCTAGATACGAGTGCTGGCGTATACTCAGTGAATAACCGGGAGAAACATCGCGAACTTCTTAAATATACCGACCTAGTGTTGTTAGATATCAAGCATATCGACCGTGACATTCATCGCTGGTTAGTCGGTATCTCTAATACCCAAGTTCTTGATTTTGCACGCTTTCTTGACCAATTAAATATTGACACAATTATACGTCATGTATTGCTTCCAACAATCAATGCCGATCATGACAATCTCACGAGACTCCGGGCGTTTCTTGATACCTTAACGAATATTGTTGGTATTGATATTCTTCCATATCATCAAGCCGGGACAATTAAGTGGGAAAAGTTGGGGGTCAAGTATGAACTCGGTGACATTGCTGAACCAAACAAGCAGGAAATCCTGCTCGCGGAAACGATTCTCAAAACTCATTATTGTTTCAAAAATAAAGACCACAATTAATTTGTGGTCTTTTTAATCGTCATGCTTAGCACTGTCTGCCATGTAGAGTGTTTGTTCGTCCTCTTCAGGGAATGACATGAATTTAATTTGCTCCTCAAGGAGTTTGATTTTTTTAATTAAGGCAAAAACGTTGATGAGTTCTTGCTTGTCAACAACGACATATTTATCTTGTTCATCACTGAGAAAATAAGTCGCTGGTACACCAAGAAATCGACATATACTTAAGTAGTCATCAAGTTTAAGACGAATACGGCCGTTTTCGATATTACGATATGTTTCTTTGGCCATTCCCAAAGCTTGTCCCACTTGTTTTTGTGTGACCCCAAGTGCCTCGCGTGTTTTTTTGATTCTTAACATGACGTTCATTGCCTTATTATAGACCAGTGATATTGGTCTACGAATAATTACTTTGACAATGGTCGTTTATAATACTACTATATGAGTTAGAGGGTGTAATAGCGACCATTTGTCGCATACACTTCACTCGTTTTGGGGAAACTGATTAACGAAAGTTAGTCGGTTTTTTATTAAAAAAAAGAAGTGGTTTCCCACTTCCTCTTTATCGTATAAAAACAGATTAGGCTAAGTAAGCTTCAAGCATCCAAATGGTTTTTTCGTAATTAGCACGGTAGCCAATAAATAGATCTTCGGTTGCAGGATCATCGGCCTCTGCTGATAATTCTTGTAACTCGTTAGCATCTTTTAGTGCAGCCTTGAGGTCTGCTAATAGAATCGCAACAGCGTCTTTACCACTAATGGTTTTATCAGCTAACTCTTTGACAGTGGCAATTGCTAACACTTCTTTTAGACTAGCAACTGGTTGGCCACCAATAGCGAGTAATCGTTCCGCAACTTCATCAAGAACTTCAGTTGTTTGATCATAGAGTTCTTCAAATTTTTCATGTAAGACAAAAAATTGTGGACCGGTAACGTACCAGTGTAGATTGTGTAGCTTTGTGTATAGAACAGTTTGGTTTGCTACGAAAACATTTAATTTTTCTTGTAATTTCATTTAAATTACCTCCTTGTTATTTTCTACATTGTTATTATAACACCTAATACCAATATTGGTAGAATAATGCTCGTAAACTTTTGCAACAAAAATTTGTCAATGAAAAAATTATTTTTTTGTTTATGCGATATAATTTGCATTTTATTTATAGATAATAAATAATACACTCATAACATATTTTGAAGAGGAAATCACCTGCTACATGTACAAATTAAACCAAAAAAAGACACCTTATCTGACTGCTCTAAAAAAATATTTAAAAGAAGGTATCTCACCATTTGATGTTCCGGGTCACCACATGGGAAACACCCCTAATAAACTAAAAGATTTATTAGGTAAGAAAGTGTTTGAAGCTGACATAAATGCCCCTATTGGTCTAGATAATCTTGCTAATCCAACAGGTGTCATCAAAGATACTTGTGCCTTGATGGCTGACGCAACAGGAGCTGATCATGCTTTTTTACTTATTAATGGTACAAGTAGCGGAATTATCGCCTCAATTTTGGCAACGGTTAATGCCGACGAGAAAATCATTCTTCCGCGTAATATCCATAAGTCAATCCTTAGTGCGCTTGTCTTATCTGGCTCAATACCTGTCTTTGTCAATCCTCAAATTGATTCGCAATTAGAAATCGCCAATCAACCGACCTTTGAAGATTACAAAAAAGCGATATTACGCTATCCCAGTGCTAAGGCAGTCTTTGTTATTAATCCGACTTATTTTGGTGCGGTTGCCGATCTTGAAAAAATCGTTAATTTTGCCCATGATCATGGGATGATTGTTATCGTTGATGAGGCCCATGGTGCTCACTATTATTTTTCAAAGTCAGGTCCGAAGAGTGCAATGGAGTGTGGGGCGGACATTAGTAGTGTTAGTATGCATAAAACGGGTGGTAGTCTTACACAATCAAGCGTGCTCCTTATTAAAACAGATCGCGTTAACCTAACTATGGTGCAAAAGGCCCTCAATATTTTAAATACGACGAGTCCGTCTTCGATCTTGTTAGCGAGTCTAGATACAGCACGGCACTACATGGTTAACTATGGTCAAGAAGCACTTGATCGTACTGTCGCACTGGCTAAATATGCTTTTGATCGTATTGGTAAAATACCTGGTTTCATTCCCAGAGGAAAGAATTATTTTCTTCAACGAGGCTGCTATGACTATGATAAAACAAAACTTGTCATTGAACTTGATAAACTTGAACTCAGTGGACATGAGGTGTACCAACTCTTAAAAACAAAATACCATGTTCAAATTGAGCTCGCAGAAGCATATACGCTACTTGGCATCATCGCTATTGGTACAAAAAAGAAACATATTGATCATTTATTACTCGCATTAAAAGACATTAGTAAAAATCATTATCATAAAGATTGGAAATATCCCAATCGTAATTATAATATTACCTTTCCATTTGCCATGGTTAAACCGCGAACCGCCTATCATGCGCCTAGCACTCGCGTCCACTTCAGTGAGGCTCTAGGTATGATATCTAAAGAATCTATTATGATTTATCCTCCTGGTATCCCCTTAATTATTCCAGGAGAAGTTTTTACTAAAGAAGTGATCGAGCGTCTCTATGCTTATCGTAAAACGGGCGTCACCATTCTTAGTGACTATAAGGATGGCGATGTCAATGTTATCGATAGTGAAAAATGGAAGCAATACGCGATTTATAAACGAAGAATTGATGATTTTATTCGCAAGCGCATAACCACACCACGTATTGATGGTTATCAAATGCCCTTCGAAGGTGATAAGCATTATGCCACCCTCATGCTCATGCCGTTTAGAAAAGACACGTGGCGCGACAACGCTCGCCCAGCTCAACTCGCCTTTCTTGAAGTGATACGGGCAATCGCTCAGTTTGAACGTGTCATTGTCGGCATTCATCCTCATATTTATCAAAGTGTTATCAATGATTTTACTAATATAGCTAATGTGACAACACTAAAGGTTAAATATAATGATGCGTGGGCCAGAGATAATATGCCGATTTTTGTGACAAAGGAGCATGACGCCATCCGTGCTGTTGATTTTCGCTTTAATGCCTGGGGTGGCCAACATGATGGTCTATACAATGACTATCAGGACGATGATCGCCTGGCCAAAAAAATCTCGCAAATGCTTAAAGTTGATCGCTACCATCTTGAACAGTTTGTCCTTGAAGGGGGTTCCATTCACGTTGATGGCCAAGGAACGTTAATGACGACCGAGGCGTGTTTATTGAGTGATGGGAGGAATCCCAATCTCAGTAAACAAGAAATTGAAGAGAAACTTAAAACCTATTTCAATGTTGATAAAGTGATATGGTTGCAAAATGGTATTATCGGCGATGAGACTAATGAACACATCGATAATATGGCTTGTTTTGTCCGTCCCGGCATTGTTGCCCTTGCATGGACTGAAGACAGAAACAGTCAGCAATATCAATATTGTCGTGATGCATATCATGTACTAAAAAAGGAAAAGGATGCTTTAGGAAATCCTCTGCAAATTGTTAAAATCCCTTTACCAACCACCTTATATATGAGTGGAGAGGAAGCAAAGGGAATTAAAACATCGACTAAAGGGGCAAAACCACGGCAGGAACATGATGCTCTTAGTGCGAGTTATATTAACTTTTATCAAGGCAGTGAATTTGTCATATTACCTCGCTTTAATGTCAAGGAGGATAAAAAGGCATTATCTATATTTAAAAAACTCTATCCTGATAAGAAGATTGTCCAAGTTGATGGTCGTGAAATACTACTTGGCGGGGGTAATATTCATTGTATTACTATGCAAATTCCCGCTATAAAGGAGGAAGAACAATGATAGTTAAAGTTGCGGCAACCCAAATGAAAATAAGTTGGGATATTGAAGGGAACCTTAGAAAAGCAGAACAAATGGTAAGAAGTGCTGCCGGTGAAGGGGCAAAGATCATTTTGCTACAAGAATTGTTTAAAACACCCTATTTCTGTCAAATTGAAAATTATGACTATTTTAATTTAGCCGAGGTCTTTTCGGCATCTAAACTAGTGGAAAGATTTCAAAAGTTAGCCAAAGAGTTGGCGGTTGTTCTCCCTATTTCATTTTTTGAAAAAGAGGGTAATGTGTTTTTTAATTCATTAGCGATGATTGATGCCGATGGTACGATACTCGGCAAATATCGTAAAGCCCACATTCCTACAGGACAATGTTATGAAGAAAAATTTTATTTTAGTCCGGGTGATGATCATTTTAAAGTTTTTACAACTCAATATGGCAAAATTGGCATCGGTATATGCTGGGATCAATGGTTTCCTGAAGTTGCACGCATTCTTGCACTCGAAGGTGCAGAAATGATTCTTTACCCAACGGCAATCGGCAGTGAACCAGTCTTAGATAAGGATAGTAAGAAGCATTGGCAAAACGTGATGTGTGGACATGCTGCCGCGAACATTATTCCAATCGTTGCATCAAATCGTGTCGGTGAAGAACAGGAAAATCAATCAACAATGACATTTTTTGGTTCGTCTTTTATTGCTGATGAATATGGCAACATTGTTAAAAGTCTTGATCGTCAAGAAGAAGGCTTCATTACGCATGCTTTTGACCTAAATAGTATCAATCATAGACGCATTAGTTGGGGTGTTTTCCGTGATCGTCGCCCCGAATTATACGGGAGGATAACGCGTTTATAACAAAATTTAACTTTTTTATATGATTAAGTCAGACTCATCAAATTCATAGGTGAGTCTTTTTTGATAGGCATGTTCATAACACTTCTTTTTAGCGGCAAAATCAAGACACATCATGTTTGTTTTATTGTCCTTTATTGATAGTTTTGGATTACTTTTTATGAGAGGTAAGACATGGATTGTGTAATGAATCACTCCGTCAATGCGTTTCATTGTAATAAAGGTAGGGATAATTGGCACATCGAATTTCGCGGCGTAATGGTAAGCGCCTGCCATTAAGGGCCGCGGTTTTGTATAGCCTGGCCACATTTCTTGTTCGGGATAAAAAAGAACAAGATGACGTTGTCTTAGTCTTTTGGCTATTGCAGGATTAAAATTTCGTTCAAGATACTTTAAGTCATTTGTGAATGGCATCGTATTAATGCTTTTGAGCAACCAACCTAATTTTCCACGCATGAAAATATTAGATTCAGCTACAACAATTGATAATTTGCGTTTTTTACCGATTTTATTAGTGAAATATCTTACGATAGTGCTATCGATGGGCGAGAAGTGGTTAGCAGTAATGATAGCACCACCGCCATCAAAATCTTTGAGATATTCTAATCCAGTGATACGCGTTGTTCGATTAATTTTACTGGTGATAATATTGACTATGCTCGTGGCAACGCTTCGTTTCAGTTTGCTAGTTAATTTACGTTTTGTATTGTCATAAGGTAAAATAAATCGGCGTCGTTCAAAAGGGGTCACAACATGATCTGACGTCATGACCTTCTGATTGTATGCGCCTTTTTCTATCGCAACTTTGATGTTTTTCTTAACCTCTTCAGTCAGCATAATGATTATAGTTTCAATACCTGCTTAAATGTGATCGTTTCATCTCTTGATATTCTAACTGCATTCGCAACAAGACTTTGGACGGCTTCCATTTCTGCTTTCCCGTCTTGACTGGTATAGGCATCCTTCATTGCTTTTAGCTCGTTAAAAAACTCTGTCTTTTTTGCATACTCCCAAAAAAT
>CAYWQC010000004.1:0-23217 GCA_964460405.1 uncultured Staphylococcaceae bacterium
GATTTTCTGACCAAACACCATCATAATAAAAAAAATAATTGTTTATGTAACCGCTTAAATTTTAGCGGTTTTTTTGATTCATAAAGTCGCACTATTTTAGCAAGTATATAAATAAAGCTAATTTTATGGGCAAAAAGCATTGACAAAAAGAGCACTTATCGGTATCCTTTTAGAAGTTATCGTCTGCGTTGAAATGCGAGGTTGCTGATACACCTACAGGCGTTGTCATGAAGTGTATCAGGTAATTCGTGTTGAGCAAAGGTAACGCCTGTAGATGTAAGGAGGTATTAATTCATGGCAGGAAAGAA
This sequence comes from uncultured Staphylococcaceae bacterium, assembly GCA_964460405.1. GTDB lineage: Bacteria > Bacillota_I > Bacilli_A > RFN20 > CAG-826 > DATESG01. Next base: position 309 of record CAYWQC010000004.1, read on the forward strand.
AAAAATTCGGGTTCGCTTGCAAAGTTACGATCACGCACTCTTAGATGAAGCAGTGGCAAAAATCGTTGCTCAAGCAGTCGAAAGTGGCGCCAAAGTCATTGGCCCCATTCCGCTCCCAACGGAAAAACAAGTCTATACCGTTCTCCGTGCTGTCCACAAGTACAAAGATGCTCGTGAACAATTCGAGATTAGAACACACAAACGCTTAATCGATATTGCAAACCCAACCAAGAAGACCGTCGAGTTCTTAAGAAACTTCGAGCTTCCAAGTGGCGTTGATATCGACATCAAACTATAGGAGGTACATATGAAAGCGATTATTGGACGCAAAATGGGCATGACTCAAGTATTTGCTGAAGACGGAACAATTTATGCTGTTTCAGTCGTCGAAGTATTACCAAATGTAGTGACCCAATTAAAAACTGTTGAAACCGATGGTTACAACGCAATTCAAGTTGGCTACGAAGACAAAAAAGAAAATCGTGCCACTAAACCAGAAAAAGGCATCTTTGCTAAAGCTGGTACAACCCCTAAATATCATCTCTTTGAATTAGAAAGTGATGAATTAGGTGATGTCAAACTTGGTGATGAAATCAAGGTTGACCTCTTCAAAGACGGTGACGTTGTTGACGTCAGCGGCGTGAGCAAGGGGAAGGGCTTCAGTGGTAACATCAAACGCTACCACCATAAAATCGGTCCTAAGGCTCATGGTTCAGGTTATCACCGCGGTGTTGGCTCAATGGCCGCCAGCGGACGTATCCAAACAACCCCAAAAGGTAAGAAAATGCCAGGGCATCATGGCAATACTAAAACCACAGTGTTAAATCTCACTGTTGTCAAAGTGTTACCAGAAAAGAATGCAATCCTTATTAAAGGTGCCATTCCAGGCCCAACAAAATCAATCGTCAAAATTCGTAGTGCAGTGAAAGCTCAATTAACCGATCGCAGTGTTAAAGAGTTACTCAACCGCACTGCTGAATAGAGTTAACAAGGAGGAAGTAAAAGATGGCAGAAAATAAAATTAAAGCAGTCAGCTACCCCGTTGTTAATCAAGCCGGTGAAAAAGTTTCAACTGTCAAATTAGCAGGTGAAATCTTCGGAATTGAACCACATCAAGATGCGATGTTTAATGCGGTTAACGTCTACATGTCGAACCGTAGACAAGCGACTTCAAAAACAAAGACTCGCGGAGAAGTGAGTGGTGGTGGTAAGAAACCATGGAGACAAAAAGGAACAGGACGTGCCCGCGCGGGTAGCAGTCGTTCGCCAATTTGGGTTGGGGGTGGAACCGTCTTTGGTCCAACCGGAACTCAAAACTACAAACTCTCAATGAACAAGAAGGAACACAACTTAGCCTTAAGAAGTGCACTCTCTCTTAAAGTGAGTGAAAAAGCATTTATTGTTCTTGATGAAGAAATTAGCATTGAAGCAAAAACCAAAGCGGCGCTCAAGCTCTTAAGCGATTTAAAAGCAGAAGGAAAAATTATGTTAATCGTCGACGATAATGATGATCTCCTCCTCGCCGTCAGAAACCTTGGTCATGTGCTTCCCGTGCGTCAAAACAATGTGTCGGTTTATGATTTACTTCATGTCGATCACATCATTGTTGAAAAAGCGACGCTCAAAGCATTCGAAGGAGGGCTTGAATAATGGCGCGTAAAGCAGCTAAAAAAGATGTAGCAGTCAAACGGGCCACTGTTGAACAATTAGATCTTCTGATTGCTCCAGTGATTACCGAAAAATCAATGCTACTTATGCAAGAAGAAAACAAAATCACATTCAAAGTTAAAAAGACTGCGAACAAACAAGCAATCAAAGATGCGATCGAAGTCATCTATGGTGTTGAAGTGACCGCAGTTAAAACAATTAATGTGTTATCGAAGTCAAAAAGACGTGGTGGCAAGTTCACCGGAACTGTCCCAGGCTTCAAGAAAGCCATTGTAACGATTAAAGAAGGTCAAGCAATTGACTTGTTCAAAGAATAAACCGCAGGGATGGAAGGAGAAATAAATTATGGCAATTAAAACATATAGACCAACGACCCCATCACGGCGGCAAATGACCACCCTTAAGACAGATAACCTCAGTAAAAAAGCTCCAGAAAAGAGTTTAACAGTTAGTCTTAAGAAAAGTGGCGGTCGTAACAACACAGGTAAAATTACTACCCGTCATATCGGTGGCGGACACAAACGTCGCTACCGCTTAGTTGACTTTAAACGTAATAAGGATAATGTTCCAGCAGTTGTTTCTGCGATTGAATATGATCCAAACCGTAACGCTAACATCGCATTATTAACATATGCTGATGGTGAAAAGCGTTACATCTTAGCCCCACAAAAATTAGAAGTTGGCGCTAAGGTCGTCTCTGGTGCTCAAGTCGACATTCAAGTGGGTAATGCAATGCCCCTTGCTGTCATTCCTGAAGGTACCTACGTTCATAACGTCGAACTTAACCCAGGTAAAGGTGGACAAATCGCTCGTGCCGCAGGTACAGGCGTGCAAATCCTTGGTAAAGAAGGTAAATATGCAATCCTTCGTTTACAAAGTGGTGAAGTGAGAAAAATTCTTCTCACCTGCCGTGCCACGATTGGTGAAGTTGGCAATGAAGACTATAACCTTATTAACTTAGGTAAAGCCGGCAAAACCAGATGGTTAGGCACTCGTCCAACAGTACGTGGTAGTGTCATGAACCCTAACGATCACCCTCACGGTGGTGGTGAAGGTAAGTCACCAGTCGGTAGAGACGCACCAAGAACCCCATGGGGCAAACGTGCTCTCGGTGTGAAAACACGCAAAACCAAGAAAAAATCATCCGATCTGATCATCAGACGTCGGAATAACAAATAGTGGAAGAAAGGAATTAAAATTATGGCAAGAAGTTTGAAAAAAGGCCCATTCGTTGACGGACACGTCATGAAAAAAGTCGAAGCACTTAACGAATCAGGCAAAAAAGAAATTATCAAAACATGGTCCAGAAGATCCACCATCTTCCCATCATTTGTTGGTCACACCTTCGCCGTTTATAACGGAAAAGAACACATTACCGTCTATGTCACTGAAGATATGGTCGGCCACAAATTAGGTGAATTTAGTCCAACGAGAACTTATAAAGGACACACCGGCCACACAGCTGAAGATAAAGCATCTGCCGCGAGTAGGAAGTAGGTAAGAAATGGCAAGAGTTACAAAAAAGACTGATTCTAAAAAAGTCGAAAAAGTCAAACCAGAAAAACCAACACCAATTGAAGCAAGAGCTATCTCCCGCACAGTCGGTGTCACCCCTCGTAAGGCCCGCCTTGTTGCTGATCTCGTTAGAGGAAAAAAAGTGAGTGATGCCCTTGGCATTCTCCACAACGTCAACAAAGCCGCGAGCTTACCAGTTCGCAAGACCATCCAAAGTGCGGCGGCTAACGCTGTCAACAACTTCGGATTCGATGAAGAAACCTTATTCATCAGCGAAATTCAAATTAATGATTCAATTAAGATGAAGCGCTACCGCCCACGGGCTAAGGGTAGTGCAGCCGGAATCATCAAACGGACTTCCACAATTATTGTGAAAGTTCGGGAAAGAAAATAGGAGGAAAGACATGGGACAAAAAGTTAATCCAAACGGACTAAGATACGGTATTCACCGTAACTGGAATAGTCGCTGGTTTGCTAATGACAAAAACTATGCAGCTTTCCTCAAAGAAGATATCTTAATTCGCGAAACACTCACCGCAGCTTTAAAAGATGCGATGCTCTCAAGAATTGAAATCGAACGTATCAATACATTCGAAAGTGGTTATACCGTTATTGTCAGCCTTCTCGTCGCCCGTCCAGGTGTCGTGATCGGCCAAAATGGAGATAACATCAAAGCATTAACCGCTAGAGTAGAAAAACTCGTTAAGTCTGGCACGCTTCGCCTCAGCGTTGTTGAAGTGAAAAATCCAGATTTAGATGCAACGCTCGTTGCCCAAGACATTGCCCGTCAACTCGAAAATCGTGCAAGTTTCCGGGCCGTGCAAAAGAAGACCATTCAACGTGTTCGCCGTGCTGGTGCTAAAGGTTGTAAAACCCTTATCAGCGGCCGCTTAAATGGTGCTGAAATTGCCCGTAGTGAAGGTTATAAAGAAGGAATTATCCCTCTTCATACTTTACGGAGCGATATTGATTATGCCAACACAGAAGCGCATACCACATACGGTCGTCTCGGCGTTAAAGTCTGGATTTGCCGTGGTGAATATGACCTTGGCGAGAAAAAGTCGAGAGGAGAATAACGATGTTACAACCAAAAAGAACAAAATTCCGTCGTCCTCAACGTTTAAGCTATGAAGGCTTAGCAAAGGGTGGGACTAATGTTGACTTTGGCGAATTCGGTCTTCAAGCTCTTGAAGGAAGTTATATCACCAATCGTCAAATCGAAAGCGCACGTATCGTGTTAGCTGGGAAAACCAAACGGGTTGGAAAAATTTGGATTCGAATTTTCCCACACCTCGCCAAAACCAAAAAGCCTGCCGAAGTTCGGATGGGTAGTGGTAAAGGTAACCCTGAAGAATGGGTAGCCGTTGTTAAGAAAAATACCGTGATGTTTGAAATCGGTGGTGTTAACCCTGAAATCGCTCGTCGCGCCTTGCAACTTGCTGCCTACAAATTACCAATCAAGTGCCGCGTTGTTACACGCGAAGATAACACACAAGAATAGGAGGAGCGCACATGAAAATTAAAGAAATTCGTGAAATGTCCGTTACGGACCTCAACGAACAAGTTTATTTACTTAAAGAACAACTCTTCCATTTACGTGCCAAGCAAGCAACCGGCCAATTAACAAATGGAAAAGAAATTACCAGAGTTCGTAAAGATATCGCTCGCGTCTTCACAGTCTTACGCGAACGTGAACTCGGCATTAAATAAGGAGGACTAAGAAAATGGAACAAAGAAATACACGTGCCGTCTTAGAAGGCGTTGTTGTCTCTGACAAGATGGACAAAACAATCGTCGTCTTAGTCGAAACTTATAAAAGACACCAAAAATATGCTAAACGCGTGAAATATCGTAAAAAATATTATGTCCACGATGAAGAAAACCTTGCCAAGCTTGGCGATAAAGTTTCAATCATGGCCACACGCAAACTCAGTGCTACCAAAAGTTGGCGTTTAGTCAAAGTACTAAGCCTTGCTGAAGTTAGTATTGAAGAATACGCAAATGAAGCCCATGTCGAAGCAGTCGAAGTGGCTCCAGTAAAGGAGGACTAAGATATGGTTCAAGTTGAAACAAATATGATTGTGGCTGATAATTCAGGCGCAAAATTAGCAAGAGTCATCCGTCTCTATGGCGGTAGCTTCCGCAAAACAAGTAACATTGGTGATACCGTCTTACTTGCTGTCAAACAAGCAACGCCAAACGGCAAAGTTAAAAAAGGTGACATGGTTAAAGGCATTATTGTCCGTACCAAAAAAGGTGTCCTTCGTCCAGATGGATCAAAAATCTCCTTTGATGACAACGCTGTCATTATCGTCAACAATGACGGTAACATGATTGGCACACGGGTGTTTGGCCCAGTCGCACGCGAACTCCGGGAAAAAGGTGATGGCGCAATGAAAATTGTCTCACTGGCACCGGAAGTATTATAGGAGGTCCGCTATGTATATTAAAAAAGGCGATAAAGTCGTTGTCATCAGCGGTCATGATAAGGGCAAAGAAGGCATCGTTCAACGAGCATTCCCAAAACTTGAAAAAGTGATTGTCGAAGGCGTGAACGTCAAGAAAAAACACCGCAAACCAACGCAACAAGTTCCTGAAGGAAGCATTGTTGAAATCTATGCACCAATTCACGTAAGTAATGTTGCGTTAATTGATCCAAAAACAAAGAAACCAACTCGCGTTGGCTTCGAAGTTGTCAAAGGTAAGAAAGTCCGCGTCGCTAAAAAAAGTGGCGAAGTGATTAAATAGGAGGGCATAAAATGGCAGAAGCAAAAACCAAAAAAGCAGCGCCAAAGACAGCTGCTCCAAAAACCAAAAAAGAAACTAAAGAAACTAAAGAAGTTAAAGTCGTGAGTGAAAAAGTGGTCAACCGCCTTGAACTCAAATATAAAAATGAAGTCATTCCTGCGCTTGTAAAGAAATTCAACTACAAGTCAGTCATGCAAGCACCTAAACTTAATAAAATCGTTATTAACATGGGTGTTGGTGATGCTACCGGTAACGCCAAACTTCTCGAAGACGCTGTTAAGGAATTAACCGTCATCGCCGGGCAAAAACCAGTCATCACTAAAGCGAAAAAGTCAGAAGCATCATTCAAACTTCGTGAAGGTCAAGAAATCGGCTGTAAAGTCACCCTTCGCGGCATGAGAATGTATGATTTCTTTGATAAGTTAGTCTCGATTGCTCTTCCACGTGTTCGCGATTTGCGTGGGGTTAGTCGTAACGCCTTTGATGGCCATGGTAACTATACCTTAGGTGTCAAAGAACAACTAATTTTCGCAGAAATTGATTTTGATCAAGTAAATAAAGTACGCGGTATGGACGTCGTAATCGTCACAACCGCACAAACGGATGAAGAAGCCTTTGCGTTATTAGCAGAGCTCGGCATGCCGTTTGCCCGCTAGGAGGATATTATGGCAAAGACAAGTAAACGTATTTCCCAAATGCGTCCAAAGAAATTTAAAGTGCGTGAATACTCACGCTGCACACGCTGCGGACGTCCTCATAGTGTGTATCGCAAGTTCGGCGTCTGCCGCATTTGCTTAAGAGAATTAGCCTACAACGGCGAAATTCCTGGAATGAAAAAATCGAGCTGGTAGGAGGTAGCAACAATGAGTATGACAGATCCAATTGCGGATATGCTAACAAGAATCCGGAACGCTAATGCGCTCCATCACGAGAGTGTTGCGATGCCAAGCAGCCGGATGAAAGTACAAATCGCAAAAATTTTAAAAGAAGAAGGCTTCGTCGTTGACTATGTAGTCAAAGGCGATGTCAAGAAAACCTTAACCTTAAACCTTAAGTATGGCGAAAAGGGTGAACGTGTAATCTCAGGATTGAAGAAAATCTCCAAACCTGGCCTACGCGTGAGCGCAACTGCGGATAGACTCCCACGCGTCTTAAGAGGATTAGGAATTGCAATTATTTCAACTTCACAAGGAGTGATGACCGACAAAAAAGCCCGCGCGCTTAACATCGGCGGCGAAGTCATCGCTTATGTGTGGTAGGAGGTAATGACATGTCACGTATAGGTAACAAAGTTATTATCGTCCCAAGCACCGTCAAAGTTGAACTTAAAGATGGCGTTGCCCACGTTAGTGGTCCTAAAGGCAATCAAGAAGTCGTGATTCCACGATTCATTAGCCTTGACATGGAAACCGCAGGACAAATTAGTGTCAAACGGGAAAACGAAATCAAAACAACCAAACAAGCACACGGAACCACCCGCGCTCTTCTCCATAACGCCATCGTTGGTGTTGATGAAGGTTTCACTAAGAAACTTGAGCTTGTGGGTATTGGTTACCGGGCAAGTATGAATGGAAAAGCCGTTAAACTCGAAGTTGGTTATTCACACGACACCATTATTGAACCCGTTGAAGGTTCAAGCATTAGTGTCTTGAATCCCACCACCATCGAAGTGAGTGGCTACTCTAAACACGCAGTCGGTCAAACTGCAGCGAACATCCGCGCGGTTCGCGAACCTGAACCATATTTAGGTAAAGGTATTAAATATGCTGGTGAGCACATTATTCGTAAAGAAGGCAAACGTGCCGGGGCTAAGAAATAGGAGATAGTTATGGTAAAACAAATTAAACGTAATGAAATCAGACTTCGTCGTCATACCCGTATTCGCCGTAAGGTGAGCGGAACTGCCGAAACCCCAAGACTAGCCGTCTATCGCTCCAACAAAAATATTAGCGTGCAACTGATTGATGATGTCAATGGCTTGACCCTTGGTGCCACTGGCTCGATTAATCTCAAACTTACGCAAGGTGGAAATATCGAAGCTGCTAAATTAGTCGGCGCCGAAATTGCCAAAATTGCATTAGCAAAAAATATTGAGAAAGTCGTGTTTGATCGCGGTGGATACTTGTATCATGGCCGTATTCAAGCATTAGCAGATGCAGCCCGTGAAGCCGGGCTCAAATTCTAAGGAGGACGGAATAATGGAAGAAAACAAAACAGTCGCCGTTGAGGCAAAAGTCGAAACAGCAACAGAACAACCCAAACAAGAAAACCGTCGTCCTCAACGCGGCAATCCGAACAATCGCCGTGGTAATAGAAGAAGAAATGCTGGCCCACGCCAAAAAGAATATGAAGAACGCGTTGTTACCATTAACCGTATTAGTAAAACCACTAAAGGCGGAAGAAGACTTCGTTTTTCTTCGGTAGTCGTCGTTGGCGATGGCAAAGGTAAATATGGTTTCGGCGGGGCTAAAGCTGCTGAAGTACCTGATGCAATTAAAAAGTCATTAGAAAAAGCCAAACGTAACATGTACAAAGTCGAACTCGTTAATGATGATTCGATTGCCCATGAAGTCATTGGTAAATTCGGTGCTTGCCGCGTCTTCCTCAAACCTGCTCCAGATGGTACTGGTATTATTGCCGGTGGTCCAGTCCGGGCAATTCTTGAATTAGCTGGCGTCAAAAACGTCTATAGTAAAGTTTATGGTTCACGGACTGCTCTTAATGTCTTACGGGCAACCGATAACGGACTACGTCAATTAAAATCAATTGAAGCGGTCAAAAAACTCCGTCAGTAATGACGGCATAAATGGAGGTGCAAGAAATGAAACTGCATGAACTTACTTATACAGAAGGCTCCCGTAAAACTCGTAAACGTGTTGGTCGCGGCATTGGCTCCGGCTTAGGCAAGACGAGTGGTACTGGACATAAAGGTCAAAATTCACGCTCCGGTGGCGGTGTTAGACTCGGATTTGAAGGGGGGCAAAACCCACTCTTCCGTGCCATTCCAAAACGCGGATTCAAAAATGTTAATCATAAAGAATACGCAATCGTTAATCTTGAAGCACTTAACGTGTTTGAAGAAGGAACTGTCGTTACACCGACACTCTTAGTGGAACAAGGCCTTGTAAAAAAAGAACTTAGTGGTGTAAAAGTACTCGGAAGTGGTAAACTATCAAAGAAGCTTACCGTTCAAGCCCACAAATTTTCACAAAGCGCAATGAGCGCTATTGAAGCAATTGGTGGTAAAGCCGAGGTACTATAACATGAAAAAAATAGCAGGAATTTTTAAGAACAAAGAAGTAATGGATCGGATCTTTTTTACGGTCATGATCATGTTTGTCTTTAGAATCGGAGCAGCGATTACTGTCCCGGGCGTAACACTTAATGACTTTTCATTCCAAAACAATGATGCGTTTGGGTTGTTGAATTTGTTAGGTGGAGGAACTTTACAAAGCTTCTCAATCTTTGCGTTAGGGGTTTCCCCATATATTACGTCGCAAATTATTACGCAATTATTATCGAAAGATGTCCTGCCTGCACTGACTGAACTGAGCAAACAAGGTCAGTATGGTCGTAAAAAGTTAGAGATGACCAATCGTTATCTCACACTTCTCCTTGGTGCTGTTCAAGCTTATGGCATCATCAAGACTATGGAAACGCAATCCTTTATCACGATTGCGGATACATCTTTATGGTCTTACTTCTACATTATTACCATTATCCTTGCTGGGACAATGCTGACGATGTGGCTGGCTGACCAAATCTCGCAAAAAGGAATTGGTAACGGGATTTCGATGATTATCTTTAGTGGTATCGTTGCAAGTCTTCCCTTACAAATTACGAGCGCTTATCGTAACTGGCTAGCTGATAAGGTTGGTCAAGGCAGCGAACAACTCCTTGTTGGACTTCTCCAATTTGGTGTTTATCTCATTGCCTTTGTCCTCATTATTGGTTTTATCACCTTTATCGAGTCAAGCAAACGTAAAGTTCCTGTCCAACATGCTGGTAAGGGTGGCGGACAAACACGGAAACTCGCACAAGCAAGTTTCTTACCGATTAAAATTAACTCAGCCGGGGTGCTCCCTGTTATCTTCGCCTCATCTATCATGATGGCGCCAAGTATCATTGCCTCGTTTATTGCTGGAGCCGATCTGGAAGCAGAGTGGTTGAAACTGTTTAGTAGTAGTGAATTGATGACCATGCCTTGGTTTAACGACCAAACTTGGCAAATGCCATGGGGCTTACTCATTTATATCTCGCTTATTGTTCTCTTCACATTCTTCTACTCAAGATTACAAATTGCTCCTGATAAATTAGCTGAAAACTTCCAAAAGAATGGTAGTTATATTCCTGGCATTAGACCAGGTGCCGAAACTGAACGCTATGTAGGAAAAGTCCTTAATCGCGTGACTGTCATTGGTGCGATATTCATCTCGGTGATTGCCGCACTCCCGATTGTCTTAGTGCTACTTGGTGTTGTACCTGATCAATCTCTTGCCTTAGGTGGGACGGGTCTGATCATCGTTGTTGGTGTTGCTCTTGAAGTTAATAACCAAATTGATGGCCTTGTTGCCGGCAAAAGTTTTGAAGAAATAACAAGCGTTCGTGGATTTTAATAAGGAGGAAACGTTATGTTGAATATTATATTATTAGGGCCCCCAGGCGCAGGCAAGGGGACGCTTGCTAAGAAATTATTAAAGCATTACAAATTTCCTCATATCTCAACTGGTGATATGTTTCGTGAAGCGATCAAACAGGGTACACCTCTTGGTCGCCTCGCGGCATCATATATTAATGAGGGGCATCTTGTCCCTGATGATGTGACAATTGGTCTTGTCAAAGAACGGCTGTCACAAGCTGATTGTGGTCAAGGTTTCTTACTAGATGGCTTTCCTCGGACACTACCCCAGGCCGAGGCATTAGTCATGATTGGTCAAGAAATCAAACGACCGATTACCGCTGTCATTAACGTGACATGTGATACAGCTGAACTTGTTCGTCGCATTACCGGTCGTCGTGTGTGCCGTAAATGTGGAGCACCGTATCATGTTGATACGATGAAACCTCGTGTGGAAAATATCTGTGATTTGTGTGGTGGAGACCTCTACCAACGCAAAGACGATACCAAAGCATTACTTCAACAACGGCTTGAACACTACAACCATGAAACACGTCCACTTGAAGACTTTTATGATCATCTTGGATTGCTAAAAACAGTCGATGGTAGTGTTAATGCGGATGTCACATTTGATGAAGCAGTCAACATTCTTGATGAGGTAGCCTAGTGGTTGTGATTAAGTCACCGCGTGAGGTCGAACTCATTCGCGATGCCGGCCGTGTGGTCGCGCGCGTTCATGAGGCAGTTAGACAAGCGCTTAAACCCGGGATGTCAACTTACGATATTGATCAAATCGCCCTGAAAGTCATTAAAGATAACGGGGCAATTCCAACCTTTAAAAATTATGGTGGTTTTAAAGGAAATGTCTGTGTGTCAGTGAATGATACACTCATACACGGCATTCCTAGCAAACAAGAAATCATCAAAGAAGGTGATCTAGTCAGTGTTGATGTTGGTGCCACACTAAAGGGTTATGTTGCTGATGCCTGTCGAACATTTATTGTTGGTGAGGGCAGTCAAGCAGCACAAAAACTCGTAGAGGTTACCGAACAAAGCTTCTGGTATGCAGTTGATCAATTTGCAAGACCAGGTGAACATTTATCAAATATTAGCCATGCAATTGGTGAATATGCGATGAAACACGGTTATTCACTTACCCGTGATTACACCGGTCATGGCGTTGGTCGTGCCCTCCATGAAGACCCAGCGATTCCCAATATAGATACACCTAACCATGGTGTCCTATTACGTCCAGGTATGGTCCTAGCCATTGAACCTATGGTCAATGAGGGTGACCCCCAGCTAATTGTGCTCAAAGATGGTTGGACGGTAAAAACCAAAGATGGCAAACTTTGTAGCCACTATGAAAATACCATCGTTATTACAGAGTCGGGGTATGACGTATTAACAATTTTAAAGGATGGTGAGTAGTAGTATGGCAAAAGATGATGTCATTAATGTCGAGGCGGTAGTAGTCGAATGTCTACCAAATGTCACATTTAAAGTTCGACTAGAAAATGGAATGGTAATCATGGCCCACGTTTCTGGTAAAATCAGAATGCACAAAATTCGCATTTTACCAGGTGATCGCGTTGCCGTTGAAATATCGCCTTATGATTTAACACGTGGCCGCATTAAATATCGCTACAAGTAGTAGCAAACAACGGAGGAAAAATTATGAAAGTAAGAGCCTCAGTCAAACCCATTTGCGATAAATGCCGGATTATTAGAAGACATGGCCGTGTCATGGTCATCTGTTCTAATCCGAAGCATAAGCAAAGACAAGGTTAATAAGGAGGAAAGAATATTATGGCACGTATAGTTGGTGTAGATATTCCAAATGAAAAACGCGTTGTGATCTCCCTTACCTATATTTATGGTATTGGACCCACAACCAGCAAAAAAATCCTTGCCAATGCCGGTATTGATGAAAGTACCCGCGTCAAAGATTTAAGTGAAGAACAATTAAGTTCAATTCGGACTGAAGTAACCAAAATCCGCATTGAAGGCGACCTACGTCGTCAAGTCGCTATGAATATTAAACGTCTTAGCGAAATCGGTGCTTACCGGGGACTCCGCCACCGTCGTGGCTTACCAGTCCGTGGTCAAAGAACCAGAACAAACGCTAGAACTCGTAAGGGTCCAAAGAAGACCATTGCGAATAAGAAACAAGCGTCACAAGGTTAAGGGAAGGAGAGCAATATTATGGCAGCAAAAGCAAAAAGAGCAACAACCCGTAAACGCAAGATTCGCCGCAGTTATACTAAGGGAATCGCGCATATTCACTCTACTTTCAATAACACTATCGTTACCATTACCGATGAAAGTGGTAACGCCATTAGTTGGTCAAGTGCCGGTGCACTAGGCTTTAAAGGTAGTAAAAAATCAACCCCTTGGGCAGCCCAATTAGCCGGCGAAGCCGCCGCTAAGGTTGCCGTTGATCAAGGTTTAAAGACCGTTGATGTTAACGTTAAGGGTCCAGGACAAGGTCGTGAATCAGCGATTCGCGCATTGGCAATGGCCGGCTTAACAGTCACTTCAATTCAAGATACAACGCCAATCCCACACAATGGATGCCGGCCACCAAAACGGCCGCGTGGTTAAGGAATAAGGGAGGTAACAGCATATGAAAATTATTGCCAATCCATTTATTAAAACAGCTTTCACCATCAACGAAATTGATAGTGAAAAAAATTATGGAAAGTTCGTCGTCGAACCACTTGAACGTGGATTTGGACAAACCATCGGTAACTCATTACGTCGGGTTCTTCTTAGTTCGCTCCCAGGAGCCAGCATGTTCGCCCTTAAGGTCGAAGGAGCCCAACACGAATTTAGTGCCCTTGATGGTGTGGAAGAAGATGTTACCACCATTATCCTCAATCTAAAAAATCTCATTGTCAAAATTGATGAAGATAGCGAATCAGTCAAACTCCTTGAACTTAATGTCAAAGGACCTGCGACTGTTACTGCTGCAGATTTCACCGCCAGCGCGGAAGTTGAAGTCGTCAATAAAGACTTAGAAATTGCCCACGTCAGTGATGGTGGACAATTAAAGTTAACCGTCTATGCCCGTAATGGTCGTGGTTATGTCACCGGTGAAGCTAATAAAGCCCTTAAGGGTGAATTTGGCTTACCTGTTGGTGTCGTTGCTACTGATAGTAATTACTCAGCCATCAAGAAGGTTAATTACACTGTTGAAAATACACGTGTTCACCATGATGATCGCTATGAACGTCTCATTCTTGAAGTTTGGACCAATGGCGCAGTCACGCCTAACCTCGCGGTTAGTCTTGGAGCAAAAATCTTGGTTGAACACCTCAGGGCCTTTACTAAAGTTGATGAAACTGCGGTCGATATCACGATTATGAAAGAAGAAATCGCTGACGAAACCCCTGTTAATACACAAACGATCGAAGACCTTGATCTTACAGTGAGAAGTTATAACTGTCTAAAGAGAGCGGGCATTCAAACCGTTCAAGAATTAATCCAATATACGGAAGAGGAAGTCCTAAAGATTAGAAACCTTGGTCGCAAGAGCTTCAAGGAAATCAAAGACAAACTAATCGAAATGGAACTTTCGTTTAAAGGGATAGAATAGAGGTACAATATGCCAGCACAAGGAAGAAAAAACGTACATGGTAAAACCGGCGTCCGTTTCAAGGCCGCCTATACAACGAGCAAAGACAAGAACATGCTCCGTAATGTCACAAGTGAATTAATCATTTATGGCAAAATTACGGTTGGTAGTAAAGTCGCCCGTCAAGTGCAAGTGAATGTTGAAAAACTCATTACACTCGCCAAGCGTGGTGATCTCCACTCACGTCGTCTTGCCGCGGCAAGATTACGCGAAGGCATTGTTAATGCCAAAGGTCAAAACGCCCTTACCGTCTTATTTAGTGATTTAGGTCCTAAATTCCAAACACGTCAAGGGGGTTACACCCGTGTCCTTAAATTAGGCAATCGTCGTGGTGACAACGCTCCTGTTGCCCTCGTCGAATTTGTTGACTAATTCTTATAACGGACTTATTAAAGAGTAGGCTTGTCCTACTCTTTTTATGTTAATATAAAACATGATTTACTAGACTTTTATGAGGAGGATGAATATGAAGGCTCAAAAAATTAAACTTGGTGGTTCTGTGAGTATTTCTACATCGATTGTCCTAATGGTGATTGGCGCCTTTCTTATCAAGTACCGCAGTATGATCATTTCAAGTCTTGTGTTTTTACTTGCTGTTACTGTGGCGGTTGTTGGTCTTGCAATGATGGTAAGAAAATTTCGTTATCATCGCGATGATCAAGAACTCTATGTTGGTCTTTTAATGTTAATTATCGGTAGTGTCGTGGCCATTTTCACTGAAGATATAGCCCAATATGGTCTCGTAGCTATCGGTGGTCTATTTGCCATTTATGGTCTTGTCCTTATCATAAATCATGCCAGTCGCAAGTCCTGGTTTTATATGAGTCTAGGTATGATTCGCCTTCTGATTGGCACGGCACTCATTGTTTTAGCACTTACAAATGCCGGATCTGTCCAGTCTACATTTGCCCTACTAATGGGTATTGTCTCCCTAACAGTGGGACTTGTTTTTCTTGTTTTAGAAAAATAAGCCACTTTTGCTAGAGATATTAATATATAATATTGGTAAAGGAGGGTGTATGAAAAGTTTTATTAAGACCATGGATGATTTACCACTCATTGTTAAAGTGATTTTTGCAATTCCGGCACTTGATGTCATTTGGGTCATTTATCGTCTCGTTAAAAGCTTAGATAAGAATCATACTCTAGGTATTGTCCTGGCCGTTATCCTTATCTTTGTCGGCTTACCATTTTTATGGCTTGTTGATATCATCTGGATTGTCCTTAATGGTACAGTCCTTTGGGTTGACTAGTATCATAAACTAAATTATCATTAAGAAAGACTCTATAGAGTCTTTTTTTAATGGAGGCATTATGAAATATCGAGCAGTCATATTTGATCTTGATGGTACGCTTTTAGACACCATTGATGATTTATTAGATAATTTGGAACATGCATTTAAAAGTTTAAATATGCGTGGCGGTTTTTCTCGTCAGGAGATGGAGAGTTTTCTAGGAAGTGGTAAGAAAGCACAGGTCGAGCGCGCGCTTTTAGCCAGAGGTTATGGCCTAGATCGCTATGACGAACTCAATCAAGCCCTTTCAATTCGTTATGAACTAAACGCTGAGAATAAAACCAAACCGTTTGAGGGTATCGTCTCACTACTAGCAAGTCTCAAGCAAAAAGGTGTGGCGGCATTTTGTTTAACTAATAAACCGCATGATGTCGCGGTTAAAGTGACAAAAGCTTATTTTCCTAGTCTTTTAGTAGCAACCTACGGGATTCGACCAAATAGTCCTGTTAAACCCGATCCAGTGCTCGTTGATAACATGCTT
Organism: uncultured Staphylococcaceae bacterium; assembly: GCA_964460405.1. Taxonomy (GTDB): domain Bacteria; phylum Bacillota_I; class Bacilli_A; order RFN20; family CAG-826; genus DATESG01. The sequence goes on from CAYWQC010000004.1 coordinate 16,271, forward strand.
AAAGCCCATGGATTAAATCGTGAAAACACCTTATATGTTGGTGATAGTGATGTTGACATGATGACCGCTAATCAAGGTGGCCTTGATTCCGTGTTCGTAACCTGGGGTTACGTGAGACAAGAACAGGTCGAACAATATCGTCCTAAATACATCGTCTCTTCACCCGCTGATATTATGAACATTATCGAAGGATAGACTTTGATTTCGACGAATATTGACAGCGAATTTGTGCTACAATTTAATATAGGATTTTTATGGAAGTAACACTGTATAACTCATTAACAAAACGTATCGAAGTATTTGAACCTCTTGAAGAGGGTCGTGTTTCAATGTACGTGTGTGGGCCGACGGTTTATGACTATGTTCACATCGGTAATCTTCGCCCTGTCGTTGTTTTTGATGTACTTAGACGCTTGTTTTTAGCCTTGGGCTATCAGGTCACTTACGTCAGTAATTTTACCGACGTTGATGATAAAATTATTAATCGCGCGATTGAAGAACATACTAGCGAACAATCTTTAACAAAAAAATATATTGACGCTTTTAATGACAATGTCAAAAATATCAATAGTTTGTTCCCAAATTTTACACCGAAAGCCACTGAACACATCGATGACATCATCCATTTTATTGAACGTTTGATTGAAAAAAATGCCGCTTATGTGATTGATGGTGAAGTATTCTTCCGCGTCAGTAGCGACCCCGAATATGGCGTGCTTTCAAATATTAATCATGAAGATTTAATGAGCGGTGCACGTGTAGAACAAAACCAAAAAAAAGAAAACCCTGCAGATTTTCTCTTGTGGAAGAAGACCGATATTGGTATTAAGTGGGATTCTCCTTGGGGTCTAGGTCGACCAGGTTGGCATACCGAATGTGTGGTTATGATCAATGCTATTTTCAAGCAACCATTGATTGACATTCATGGTGGTGGTTTTGATTTAAAATTCCCTCATCATGAAAACGAAATTGCACAATCTCAAATATATCAAGGTACTCACCTAGCCAACTATTGGTTGCATAATGGTTTCATCAATGTTGATAACCAAAAAATGTCTAAATCCCTTGGCAACCACATTAGTGCTAAGGAGGTGCTTGAAAAGTACCCAGGGAATGTAATACGTATGCTCCTTGTTTCTTCGCATTATCGGGCACCTGTTAATTTTAGTGAAGATGCACTGAAAGCCAGCGAAAATGACATTGATAAATTAACACGCTCTTTGCGGCAAATCACTGTTGCTTTGCAAACAAATCATGGCGATGTTCGTGTTGACCAAAATCTTCTTGAGCCATTTTTGACTGCCTTGAGCGATGATATTAATACTGCTAATGGATTGACCCAAATTTATCAACTGCTTGGACAGGCTAACAAGACCCTAAGAAGTAGGGATGTTGACTTTAAACTATTAGGCAGTCAGTTTGGAACACTCATGGCGATGTTAGACATTTTAGGTCTACAAATTAATATTCCACATTTGAGCGAAAATGATATACAATTATTAAAAGAGTATCAAATAGCAAAATCACAAAAAAACTTTGCTAAAAGCGATGAAATTCGCCTTGTTTTACAACAAAAAAATATTTTATAGATGATGAGGTAGCAATATGAATTTTTTAGTAGACTTCACAGAGTCTCCCAGTTATTATCAAACGCCTTCTACGATTGATAAGTTGATTATTGAGTGGTTTAGTTCCCAAGGAGAACTAGGCATGTTTTTCCTTGTGTTTGCTTGTATTTTAGCTGCAGCATTGTTTGCAGGTATCATTGGCTTTGAACGTGAATATCATGGTCACTCAGCAGGTCTTAGAACCCATATGCTCGTTGCTGTAGGCAGCGCCGTCTTAATGGTTGTCTCTATTTGGGGATTCCCGACCTGGGAAATGGTCCGTGATCCCGCTCGTCTTTCCGCCCAGGTCATTAGTGGCATTGGTTTTCTTGGTGCAGGGACAATTATTCAAACAGGTACAGATATCAAGGGGCTAACGACTGCAACCACGCTTTGGATTGTTATGTCAATCGGTCTTGCCGCTGGTGCTGGTCAGTTTACAATTGCGGCCGTTGCTACTGTTTTCACCTTTCTCATCTTAGTCAGTCTCCGTAAGATTGAACACCTTGCAAACAAACGGGCACCTAAGGTTACCGTTGTCGTTCCTACCGATAGTTCAATTCTCCGAGACTTACACATTATTGCTTCCCGCTTTGGTATTAACATTCGTGATATCCAATCACAAATGATTACCATTGGTAGTGATCGTTTCCTTCGAGTCACATTTAATATTTCCTATGCTTCACGTTCAACCACGACGGCTTTCACCGAAGAAATCAAAGATCAAATTAAACCACTCGAACTACGTGTCAGTTCTGAAACTTAATATGTCAGAATTTGAATACGGACGGAATAGCGTCCTTGCTAGTATTAAGCAAGGCAACACTAAACGAATATATTTACAGGAAAATTTTAATTTTAAGCCAATTTTGCAAGAAATATCCAGACAAAAAATGGATGTTTTCTATGTTGCTAAACATAAACTTGACGCCATGGTTGGACCAAAGCACCAAGGCATTGTCGCTGAAGTAAAGGATTTTCAATATGCCGACTTACACACAGTCATCGCTGATTTATCCACTCATGAGAACTCATTGGTTCTCATCCTTGATGAGATTAATGACCCTCATAATTTCGGTGCCATGATTCGTAGTGCTGATGCGTTCAATGTCGGGGCAATTATTATCAAGAAGGATCGCCAAGTCAGGGTAACGCCTGTTGTCAGTAAAGTAGCAACAGGGGCCCAAAATTTTGTGCCAATCATCTTGGTTACCAACCTTAGCCAGACCATCAAAACACTAAAAGATAATGGGTTTTGGATTGTCGGTGCAGATGGGTCGAGTGACAAGACCATTTATGATAGTCGCTATGATTTTAAAACGGCGCTTGTTATTGGAAGTGAGGGCTATGGCATTAGTCGTCTTGTGTTAGACCAGTGCGACTTCATTTTCAAAATCCCGATGTTAGGTCATGTCAATTCTTTGAATGCGAGTGTTGCAACTGGAATTATTTTGAGCACAATTAGGGGAAAGCAAACATATTTATAATTATGGAACACAACACTTATCTTATTAGCAACGAAGAGGCCATTCTCGTTGCTGCTTATGGAGATGAAGGAGCGACAAGTATTATACGTACAAGATTTCGTAACTTCATCAAAAAAACTTGTGGCACTATTTTTCATCAAAACGCTGAACTCTTATTAGATTTTGATGATCTTTACTTGGCTGGTGAGGCTGCGCTTCATCACGCTATTGGGTCTTATGAACTTGGCCCCATTCCCTTTGCTGCGTATGCAAAAGTTGTCATTAACCGTGGTATTAACACGTATGTAAGATCACAAAGTGGACCGACAATTATGCTGTTTAAACGTGCATTAAGTCTTGAAAGCTTCGTAAATGATAATGATGATTCACTCATGCTTTGTGATATTATTGGGAGCGATGACCTTTACACTTTAAAGAAATTCGATTCAGTGATGCTTGAACATTTTGATGAAATTGTTCCAATCACTTTTACAAGTGTGGAGCTTGCTTTGGTTAAGCTGCGACTGGAGGGTTACTCTTTTGGTGAAATTTCAAAGATACAAAAGCTTAGCCGGCGTAAACTTGATGCAATCGTCTCTCAAATTCGTCACAAAGCTGATTTAAATTTAAACTAAATACATTGTTTTTTGTCGAAAAATTGGGTAAACTTTGTATGCAGTAATTATATTACTGTTTGACTTTTTTAATGTCTAGTGGTATCTTCTTATAAGACGATGAACATAAGGAGTGAATTTATGAGAGAAAAAGTTCTTTTAATTTGCTCGGATTGCTTGTCACGTAATTATACGACGACAGTCAATAGAGCGACTCAAAAAAAACGTCTAGAATTAATGAAGTTTTGTCCAAAATGTAATAAAATGACTTTACACAAGCAAAGCAAATAGGAGGCAGTTATGGGACTCAAAAAATATACAAGTGAAGTAATCAAAGAAGGCAAACGTGTTCGTTGGCCTAAAAGAGATCAATTGTTTTCGCTGATTGTAACAGTCTTATTTGTTGTTGCATTTGCCGCAGTTGTCCTGTTCGTCGAGGATATGGCAGCCTCTTCAATGCTTGGTGCATTAGAAGACGTATTTGAATCGATGAGAGGATAGATAAATGACAGATAATACAAATGTAAACAACACAGTCGAAAAAAAAGTCTACGGAACTGATTGGTATGTGGCCTCCACACAATCTGGACATGAAAACAAAGTTAAAGTGAACCTTGAAAGACGGATTGAACAGGCTCCTGAATTAAAAGATTTTATTAGACAAATTCTTGTTGCAGAGATTGAAATTGATGTGATGGGAAAAGATGGTCTTCCTTCAGGGAAGAAAAAGATGAAAAATCTCTACCCAGGTTATGTCTTCATTGAAATGAAGATGGGTGACGAAGCTTGGTTTGTTGTCCGTAACACTCCAGGAGTGACCGGGTTTATTGGTTCTAGTGGTCGTGGTGCTAAACCATTTCCAGTGCCAACAGAGGAAATCGAACCTGTGCTTAAACGGCTTGGACTTGTCGATTCCAGTATGTATGATCGTTATCAAGTTGGTGATGAAGTACGCGTAGTTCACGGCTCACTTGAAGGCACGCACGGTAAAATTCTTGATATTAATAAGGATAGTGGTATTGTCAAATTAGAAACTGTGTTCTTTGGCCGCCCAACTGTCTTAGAAGTCGACTTTGCTGACATTGAAAAAGAATAAACAAGTTTAAAAAGAAAACTGACAGAGTAAACTGTCAGTTTTTTTGTTGAGTATTATTCACTTTGACTTTTTTTCTTTTTTCGTTTTTTTAATGAATCCACAAGTGCTTCTTCGGGATTAATAAAACTTGAAAAATCTTCAACCTCACGACGTTTACCAACGACATTAATAATGTCACCGGCGAGGATTTCGTCGTTGGCCTTTGGTGAAAACACCTTATTGTTCCGTTGAATAAGAATAATATTAACGCCAAATTGATTGCGGGCATCAAGTGATTGCAGTGTGAGTGCTTCAAAGTCAGGATTGACGGTAATTTTAACTACAGAATAATTTCCACTTAAGTTGTAATAGTCTAAAAAACTTTCATTACCTAAACGATTGGCTAGACCAATTCCGGCGATACGTTGTGGTGTAATCACCTCATCCGCACCAAGGCGTTTAATCGTTGATATAAAGTATTCATCATCCATACGCACAACGATGTGTGGAATACCTAAATCCTTGAGAATAACCGTGGTTAAAATTGAGGCAGTAACATTGTCTCCATAGCAAACGATTGCATCAGTCACTTCATCAACGTTCAACTCTTTTAATGCTTTTTCGTTGGTGGAATCAGCAATAAATGCAGTTGGTAACAACCGTGCTGCCTTAGCTACTGCTTCTTCGTCTTTGTCTATGGCAATGACCTCACGTTTAAGAGAGATGAGCTCTTCAACGATAGTCATACCAAATTCACCTAGACCAATAACGGCAAAACTACGTCTTTTCATTACATAACCTCCTAGCCGACGATAATATCGGACTCTATATATTTATAATGCAATTTCTCTTCACGATTCATTGTATCACTAACTGTCGCCATGAGTGTTAATGGTCCCACACGACCAATAAACATTAAGACACTCAGTGTGAGTTTCGATGCGTCGGAGAGCATTGGTGTAATACCAAATGATGCACCCGTTGTGGTAAAGGCACTAATGACCTCAAAAATGAAGGCGTTTGATCCCCAACCAGTCGCAATAATTTGATTGTTTGTTTGTTCAAATTCAGTCACCATCACATAAGCAATAAGAATCGTGATGAGGGCGAAAAACATGATGACAGTCGCTTGGATAAATGATTTTTGTGAATAAGTTCTCTTAAAAGCATGGACTTTCTTTCCACGAATATATGCAAAAGTAATGAGAATGACAACAAAGAAAGTTGTGACTTTGACTCCCCCACCTGTAGAGAGTGGGGCTGCCCCTATAAACATGGTCACCATCATAACAACAATGCCAATTTGTGACATATTTTCATATTCACTTATAGCAAATCCACCTGTTCTTGAATAGGCAATTATTAAGAATGACTCAAAGAAATTGAGGGGATCATCACTTCTAATGTTGGCAAAGAAAAGAGCGACTGTCATCACTGAAATAATGATTGCGGTCATTGTTAGGACAATTTTTGTTTGCGCACTCCACATGTTTGGACGTTTAAATTGAAAAAATTCGGAAAGAGTAAGAAAGCCTAATCCCCCTACAATAGTAAGAAGCGCTGTATTGATTGTGATGATGTAGTTGTCTTTAAACGCCATGAGTGAACTGTCACCCAAAGCATCGAAACCACTGTTGTTGAATGATGTTATTGCGTGGAATATTGATTTACCGATTCCCTCTAAAACTCCAAATTCGGGAATAAAAGCAAAGAGGAAAGGAATCGCACCAACTGCCTCAAAAGCTAGCGATAAAATGACCATGTTCCGCACGAGTTTAATCACCCCAGAGTACTCGCTTGCAGATAATGCTTCCTTTAAGACAAAGCGATCAAGAACATTGATTCTTTTGCGAAATAAAGTGATTATAAATGTAAAAATTGTAATAAAGCCCAGGCCACCAAGTTGAATCAAAACCGCCATAACAATCATACCAAATACGGAGTATGTATCAATGAGACTGTAATAAACATTGAGCCCGGTTAAGCAAACTGCCGAAAAGGAAGTGAATAAAGAATCAACGTAACTTGGCCACTGACCGTCTCTGTGAGAAATCGGTAAACTTAAAAAGAATGAGCCAATAAATATCAAGATGAGGAAGCTGAGCGCAACCGCTAAATACGGTGAGATATGTAGTTTTTTTAAAAAGCTATACATGGTTACCTACTTGTCTAATTTTATACTTTT
>CAYWQC010000005.1:0-21885 GCA_964460405.1 uncultured Staphylococcaceae bacterium
ATCGAGATGTTCTCTCACTGCGAAAATGAGCTGAGGACAAACCCCATGCGGATCAAAACCGCTCGTATCTTTATCATCAAAATAATGATCAATGAGAGCTTTTGATGTATCAATCCTAACGGCTCCAAGTTGATTGCCAAGCGCCTTAGCAACCTTGAGGCTATCATTAACACAGTCGTTATTATAGTCAACAAGTGCTGTGACTTTTTGATCTGGAAATGTACGATGGTAGAGTTTGGCCGCCATCACAATATCGCCACGACACATTTGAATAAGAGCGTGAGGCATCGTCCCCATCCCTTTAATATTCACCCAATGGCCTTGCGCATCTGTCGAATACTTAGTAATACCAGCGACATAAGTCGCATACCCATCACCCATCTGTGTTCGATAATCGTCTTGACGGTCTGCCATCGAAAAACAATCCTTACCATTTAATACTTTGATGACTTCATGAACATTTGTGGCTACCGAACTTCTTCTTGCTAATATACCATCTATCATTGATTCCAAATAACCAAAATCTTCATACTTTCCTGTTATTTTAAGCACCGGTTCATTTTCACTAATGATATCACCGTCATTAAGCGCTAAAATATCTAAATTTTGAGGATCATGAGCAAATGTATGAATAAGGGCAATGACTTCGTCAAGGCCACAAACCATCACTCCATTTTTGCGTTGAAAAAATTGCATCGTGACGCGATGATTAGGAAGTTGCGTTTTTATAATATGCATCGTTTTAACAAAATAGTGAGCGGTATAGAAATGCTGACTAATAAGGTCATCAAATTGAAATGTTTTATTTGTGAGTCGATTGATTTTTCCCGCTTGCTTAAGCGTAATTTCATGTATATCCATCATGACCTACTTTTTGAGACTTTGATATAAGTCTTCCGTGAAATTTTCTAATATATAGCGAAGCGCCTTCTTAGCGGCTAGATAGTCACCACTATCGATAACCGACGAGCACGTATGAATGTTACGCGCACAAATACAATGCGTTAGGGTTAATACACCTTTATCGTTTTGATGGATTGCACCCGCATCTGTACCTCCTGGACTCGAGTAATATTGGCAAGGCACACCGACGGTTTGACAAACTTTTTCTTGAAAAGCAATCAACTTTTTAAAACTCAGCATCGAGCGATCAGTGTAACGTAAAAGCACGCCACCTCCTAATTGCCCTTCTTGTTCTTTGTCGCCAGTAGAATCACGAGCAGGTGAGCAGTCCAAAACAATCGCAAAGTCAGGGTTTATCATATGACTTGCAGTCACTGCTCCTCTAAGACCAACTTCTTCTTGAACCGTAGCACCAATATATAAATCATAGGGGAGTTCGACATCCTTAAGGGCCTTGGCTATTTCTAAACCAAGGACAACACCATATCGATTATCAAAGGCCTTCGCTAGTAAACGTTCACCATGATTAAGGGCAACAAATTCACCCTTGACCACAACCATCGATCCAATCACAACACCTTGGGCCTCAGCTTCTTCACGACTTGAAAAGCCGAATTCTGCTAGCATATTCTTAATTTGAACAGGTTTTTCACGGTCAGCTTCATTCATCAAATGCGGCGGTATTGCGTCGATACTACCTTCGATGAAGTCACCATGGGTGGTTTTTAAAATCACCCTATGTGCGAGTAAGGTTTGTGGATTGATTCCTCCTACTGGATGGAGCGCAATCATCCCATTTTTCTTAATATCAATGACAATAAAGCCAACTTCGTCCATGTGTCCTGCAACCATCACCTTGATGGGGTTTGGGTGCTTGCTCTTTTTGAGGGCAAACACGGAGCCGAGATTATCAAGAACAAGTTGATAACCTAATTTCGTATATTCCTCAATCAAAAATCGGGCCAATTCACTTTCTTGACCAGATATGGCATATGTTTGTGTGACCTTTTCAAATAGGTCAAGGGTTGTTTGTTCTAATGTCATCGTTTACTCCTTCATAGCGATAATGCGATAGATGGGATGCCCTTGCGAGCGAAAATTGCGTTCATATTCAGTCATGGCGTCAAAATCAGATTGTAATTGATAGTCTTGACTTTGTTCAACAATCGTCCAACTATTTTCTCCAAAACTTTCAAGTGAAAACTCATAAAGACTTTGTTGGTCTGTTTTTTGAATAATTTGCCCCTTGTTTTTCAAAACTTTTTCATATACTTTTAAAAACCGTTGCGAAGTAAGACGCCGCTTTTCATGACGTTTTTTTGGCCATGGATCAGAAAAGTTGAGAAAAATAGCTTCTAAACTCGACTGATTAAGTTGCGGAATGGCAACAAGGGCGTCATCAACAAGTAGGCGGACATTACTAAGGCCGGCATCAACAATTTTAACTGCGGTCATCGCCGCAACAGAAACATTGATTTCAATGACAAGAAAGTTTAAATGCGGATGTTGTGTCGCCATGTTGACAATAAAGTCGCCTTTGCCAGGTCCCACTTCTAAATAAAGTGAAGGTCGTTGAATGAATGTTTGAAAATCCTCACTTTGATAACGATCAGGGCTTATATAAATCTCGGGATGTTCAGCTAAAAAAGGTTTGCTCCACTTTTTTAGTTTCATCCTCATAATTCAACTCCTAGAGCGTGAATCGCATGTGCATATATCCTCATTTGATCATAAATATCCGTGATTAAGACATGTTCATTAGCTTGATGAATACTACCATCTCTACCTTTAAAAGCACTACCAAAGGCAACCGTGTTTGGGCATTCCTTTGCATAAGTGCCTCCGCCAATAGCCATCGGTTTCGAAGTCAAGTCACCGGTTTCAAGCTGATAGACAGATAATAACTTTTGAATAAAATCACTTTCTGGATCGAATAACAATGGTTTTGAGCTAGATAATGCAGTTACTTCCATGTCCGTTAATCCTGCAACATGGGCAAGATGATCCTCAATATTCACCTGCTCAGGATGCCGAAAATTAGTAACAAACTGCAAAACACCATCATGATAGTCAATCAAGCCAATATTATAAGTTGATTCACCCAGAAGATCACTCTTATAATAAGCATCGAGATGATGTCCTCTCGTATCTTGATAAGATTCAGCAAGGTTACTTAAAAAACCAATCCCATAATGGGTACCTAAGGCGCTAAGTGCCGCGATGCCAGCGTTAACACCAAGTTCAGGCATACTACCATGAGCACTTTTTCCAAAGATAGTAATGTGGGCTTCTTCGCCGATATTTTGATATTGATACTTTAATTTTAAGTCTTTAAGTGTGTCGATAAAACTATCATCTTTAACGATGACCATTTTCAGTTCATCAATGACGGAATTACTGGCCTTACCACCCTTCATAGAAAGCAGTGGATGTAGATCAATATCGCGTTTTGAAACATAATTAGTAATCCCTTTTTCACCATAGATGAGCGGGAATTCTGCATCAGGAGTAAAGCCAAAGGTTACAGGTTTCTTTTGTAAAGTGTGGAAATAATGGTGCATACAACTGCTACCCCGTTCTTCGTCACCTCCAACGACCATCCTAATTTTATAACCCTTAATAAGGTCAGCTTCCTTTAATGCCTTAATTGCATAATATGCGGCGATGAGTGGTCCCTTATCATCACTTGTCCCTCGACTAAACATGTAACCGTCTTTAATGGTGCCACTGAAGGGTGGGAAATCCCAATCTCCTGTGGCAGGAACGACATCAGCATGAGCAAAAATTCCGATTTCACGTTCGCCTTCACCAAATGTGATTTCAATCACACGACCATCAATATAGTCGACATGAAAACCATCTTTTTTTGCCATTTTGTAGACAATCATTAAAGAATCATGAACACCAATCCCATAAGGATGATCAGCAGTCACCGTACTTTCGTCATATACCGAATTAGACTGAACGAGTCGTTGTAAAGATTTAATCGCCTCGCTCTCATATGTTTTTGTAAGTTGTTTAAAATCAATCATGGTCATACCTCATTTCTAGAATATTATACCACAGTTAATCCTCTAGATTTAAGCGCTTAATCACGGGTTGTAAGGCTGTGACAATAAGCGGAACAATCACTGTATAACTACCAGCTTCAATGAGGGCGCCTGATCCTAAAATTGGCGCAAGTACAGTCCAAGTTTCCGGATGAAGAATACCTAACATCCCAATGACCATGACCGAATGAAGAAAGGAAACCAAAAATACGTAAATAAAGATCAACCAAGCAGACCACTTAATTGCCAATTTTTTTAGACCCATAGCCAAAAATCCTGCCACGAGACCAAATAGCGCCCTTGGCAGAACGGATATGAGTGGATTTATAAAATAGTAGTCAATCGTACCAGGAAAACTAAAAGCCTTAATTAAAGAAAAAACACCAAAGGCGATACCATAAATCAAACCGCGTTTCCAACCAAAAATATAAGCACCAACAAAGACAATAATCGGTATGGTTGTAAAGGAAATAGGGCCAAGAGTAATAAAACCTAAAAATGGTACAAAGGCAAATATGGCTAAGATAGCAATAAACATCGCATCAATGGCCATCATTCTAATTGTCTTATTTTTCATCGTTCTTTCCTCTTATTTCTCGTCAATATATTATTCAATCCATAATGAATAAGATGAGTGTTATAAACATAGTGTTGGTCAGGATCCCCTAGTAAATCGTCACTAACATAGGAAGCGTTACCTCCAGTAATAATGACCGGTAACTGTTGCTTGACCTCTTGATGAATAAGGGCAACCATGCCTTTAATTTGAGCAATTGTTCCATAAGTAAGACCGCTGTTAAGCGCATCTTGTGTGTTTTTGCCTATGACTTTAGCAGGCTTTTCAACGGCGACCTGCATGAGTAATGCGGTTTTGCCCGCTAGTGCATCTTTGCTCATCATAATCCCTGGGGTAAAGCTAACACCACTAAAGCGCTGTTGGTCATCAACGACAATAAACTTATTAACCGTCCCTAAATCAACAATAAGAAAAGGGGCCTCATAAAAGGCGAGTGCCCCGACACTCACGGCCACAAGATCCGCACCTACTTCACTAGGGTGATCAACTTTAAGAGGTAAACCCGTTTTAACACCAGGCCCTAAAATAAGCGGTTGAATCCCATAAATGTTGTCAATTAATCGCGACATTTTTTTTGTCTCAATGGGAACAACACTGGAAATAATTGCTTCTTCTACCGTGATTCTTAGTAAATTTTCATGGTCAAGAAGTTGATTGAGTTGGACAAGATATTGATCATAAGTACGGCGAGAATCCGTATTAATGGTAACGACACGCTTTAGTTCGTCAACTTCAAAAAAGCCAAACGAGATGGTTGTATTACCAATATCAACTGTAATTTTCATATAACCTCCGCTACAATCTTGCTAAGCAAGTATCGTGCATTTTTATTTTATTACTTTTTAAATTTAAGATAAAGGAGACTGCTTAAATAACAACAATATTAACAATCTTATTAGGCACAACAATAATCTTTTTAATGGTTTTTTCACTGATATGGCGGGTCACTGTTTCAAGTTCAAGGGCTGCCTTTTGCAACGCTTCACGGCTAAGATCACGGTCAACACTCATCGTCCCCCGTAATTTCCCATTAACTTGAACGGCAATATTGACTTGTTCTTGAATGAGATATTTGTCTTCAAAAGTTGGCCATGGTGCAAAACTAATACCACCTGAATAACCCATCCGCTCATAAATTTCTTCACCAAGGTGAGGACAAATTGGTGCTAATAGTTTAATAAACTCAACTAAATATGGGCGATAAATGGATTGAGCTTTGTACACTTCGTTGACAAAAATCATCATTTGTGAAATTGCCGTATTGAATTTAAGATTCTCAAAGTCTTCACTTACTTTTTTAACAGTGGCATGAAAGACATAATCAAGCTCACCACTATTTGTATCGACAATCAGGGACTTGAATGAATCACTGTACATCCTTTCAACACGATTGAGAAAACGAAGAGCGCCATCCAAACCACTATTCGACCAGGGTAAACTTGCTTCCAGTGGGCCCATAAACATTTCATAAAGCCGAAGTGCATCAACCCCATACTCACGAATAATATCATCAGGATTGACAACATTGCCTCTTGATTTTGACATTTTTTCACCGTTTTCACCAAGAATCATACCTTGATGGAATAATTTCTTGAAAGGTTCCTTTGTCGGTACTTCACCAATGTCATACAGAAATTTATGCCAAAAGCGTGCATAAAGTAAGTGGAGAACAGCATGTTCAGCACCACCGATATAAAGGTCCACAGGCAACCAATGTTCAAGTAATTGCTTGTCAGCAATAGCAAAATCATTTTTCGGATCTAAATAACGTAGATAGTACCAGCATGATCCTGCCCATTGCGGCATGGTATTTGACTCACGGATAATGTCCTCTCCTTGATAGGTTGTTTTAATCCAATCACTTGCCAAAACGAGTGGAGATTCACCAGTTCCACTTGGTTTATACTCAACAAGTTCAGGAAGAACAAGCGGGAGGTCAGCAATATCGAGGGCCTTTATTTCATCACTGTTGACAGGCGAATAAACTGGCATGGGTTCTCCCCAATATCGTTGCCGAGAAAACAGCCAATCACGTAACTTATAATTAATTGTTTTTTTACCCGCTCCGAGTGATTCAAGGCGAGCAATCACGGCTTGTTTGGCTTCCTCAATATACAGTCCATTAATGAAATCGGATTGCATATGTTTACCATCTTCAACCATGGCAGACTGTGAAATATCACCCTCTAGTACTTGACGAATAGAGAGGTTGTGTTTATGTGCGAATTCATAATCTCGTTGATCATGGCCAGGAACCGCCATGACAGCCCCATCGCCATAATTAACAAGAACGTAATCGGCAATAAAGATTGGTACTGCTTCGCCATTAATCGGATTGATTGCATATGCGCCGGTAAATACACCGTCTTTATCTTTATTGAGTTCGGTTCTTTCGAGGTCACTCTTATGGGAAACGATTTCTTGGTAGCGTTTAACGGCGTCTTTTTGTGAGGGAATGGTGATTTGATCAACAAGTTGATGCTCAGGCGCAAGACATGTATAAGTACAGCCAAACAGTGTATCCACTCTTGTTGTAAATACGTTAAAACTCAAGTTACTATCCTTAATCTTAAAGGTGACTTGGGCGCCTTCACTTCGACCTATCCAGTTGCGCTGCATATCAAGCGTCGAACTCGGCCAATCAAGTTGATCAAGTCCTTCTAACAATTTTTCCGCATAGGCAGTGATTTTAAGTTGCCATTGTCGCATCGGTTTACGAATAACAGGAAACCCACCGACTTCACTTAAACCATCAACAACTTCTTCGTTAGCAAGAACAGTCCCGAGTTCAGGGCAAAAATTGACTGGAATATAATCAACATAAGCCAGATCATGTTCAAATAGCTTAATAAAAATATATTGTGTCCACTTATAATAACTCGGATCAGCAGTCGATACCTCTCGTTGATAATCATAACTAAACCCCATCCCCTGAAGTTGAGAGCGGAACGTATCAATGTTTTTATTTGTAAATATTGAGGGATGGTTGTTCGTTTTAATGGCATATTGTTCCGCTGGAAGTCCAAAAGCATCATATCCAATTGGATGGAGGACATTATAACCTTGAGCGCGTTTCATTCTTGCGACAATATCAGTGGCCGTATAACCTTCAACGTGGCCAACATGAAGACCCTGACCTGATGGATAAGGAAACATATCTAAAACGTAATATTTTGGGCGTGAGAAGTCATAGACATCTGTCTTAAATGTCGCCTTTTCTTGCCAATACTTTTGCCACTTTTTTTCTAGTGCTGTAAAATCATATCCCATCTTCTTTTCCTCCAAAAATAAAAGGCGTTACCTAAGGGCGAGAGACCGCGGTACCACCTTAATTCACACAATGAGTGTCTTATTCATTCTTAACGCGAATAACGTGCCTTTATCAAACTGGTGAGAAATAAACCTTTGATGCTGTTTTTTCACTATCAACAGTCACTCATCATCATGTAGTCTACGTATTCAGTTCTAAGCAATAATAGTTTAACATAGCTTGTGTGGATTTCAATCAATCAAGCGTATTTATTTATGATTTATGCTTTTTCAGGCGAAAAATAAGTAAGGAAGCAAGATAAAACACAATCATTGTGACGACTAAAACGAGCAAATGTACATAAAGCGGTATGACTTCCCCATTAAGAAAATACCGCACGCCTAGAAAATCCTCGAGTGCAACTCGTTCCTCAAGTGGCGCTCCATAAAAAACCACATCCATACTCTCCCTCATTAACACGCTACGGAATAGTACTGCAGAATGAGAACTCGGAAAGATTTTGATGATTGTTTGCATAGCCTGAGGAAGGTTGCCAATTGGAACATATATGCCCATGACAAAGCCAATGATTGTTCCGACAATCGTGGAAACGGTCGAAAATGCTGTTAAAGTTTTAATAAAAATAATCAAAAAGAAGATGATTGAGGTCGACGTCATCACATTGAGGATGATGAGGCCTAGTGTCAGTAATAACTGCATCAAACTAAACCAAGCACCGCCATAAATCACGATATATATCTGGGCAAACACAAGGGTGACTATGCTCATAATCACACCGATAAACAATGAAGCTAATAAGTATGAGAGAATCCGGACAGCAGGGGTGATAGGCGAGACAATAAAATCTCGTTCGATTTTTTTACTGCGATCATCAACAAGAATACCATAAGCACCCAATGTGGTTGTGAAGCCACTAACAGCGATAACACCTGCCATAATCCATTGATCCATCATGGTCCGATAAGCCCCACTTTGTCCAGTAGCAACTAAATCTCCTAAGAAGAGAATATAGAGACCGATAATGATAAAAACACTAAGAAGGGAGAAAAAGACCGAGGTTTTGTCTCGGAAATATAATTTAAGATGACGCGATGCTAATGTAAAAATCATAAATCACGTAAGTCCTTTCCAGTAATCGAAACAAAGGCATCATCCATTGTGCCATTGAGAACTTGAAAAGAATCAATCCATTCACGATATTTTGCCAGTAAGGGTTCGGCATCCCACCCTTGTTCTAGTGCAATAATCAATGTATCAGCCTGAACTTTAAAGTTGACCTCATCGGCCTGTAATTTTGCCATCAGACCCCTCTTATCTTTTGGTTTTATTTGTAAAGTGTCACTGGAGTATTTGTCTTTGAGTTCATTAGGCGTCCCATTAGCGACAATCTTTCCATTGTCAATCACATATACATAGTCGGCTCTACTTGCCTCTTCCATATAATGTGTCGTCAGAAAGACACTCATCCCCTTTTCTTTTTGGAGACGTTCAATCGTATCCCAGACCAGTAACCTCGTTTGTGGATCAAGTCCTGTTGTGGGTTCGTCCAAAAATAAAATATTAGGTTGATGGATCAGTGCGCGGGCAATATCAACACGTCGCCGTTGTCCTCCCGAAAGCGTACCATATTTTCTTTTGGCCAAATCACTAATATTTGTCACTGCCATCGCCTCTGAAATCGCTTGATTAAGAGCGCTCGTACTGAGTCCATATATACGCCCCCTGATCTTCAAATTTTCAAACACAGTGAGCAGTTCATCAAGAACACTTTCTTGGAAAACAATGCCAATCTCATGTTTTATTTTGTGGTCTTCCACTCCGATTTGATAACCCGCTACTTCAATAACACCCTTATCTGGTTTTAAAAAAGTGGTCAACATATGAATGGTTGTAGATTTTCCCGCACCATTGGGTCCGACAAAGGCAAGTAAACTGCCTTTTTTCACTAATAGATCTATACCATTAACCGCGGCAATCCGTCCATAACTCTTGTAAAGACCATTTACCTTAATAATCGTTTCCATAATCCCCCCTCATTCTCATTGATAATTCCGATAATTTATGTTAGCACAACGCATCGACATTATCTTAAATTTCCGCGCAAAAAAAGAGGAGACGTCTCCTCTTTAATCGTCATTATTTACATTGATTTAAATAGATTGAGATATAACCTTGCACTCTTTTTCCATGAGACATCACTGCTCATCGCATTCTTGACAAGTTGGGTATGAAGCGCTGTATTTTTATAGTTTTCAAGGGCAAAATTAACCGTCAATCTCATCCAATACTCATCATATTCATCGAAACCATAACCGGTTGCAACGTCAAGATTATGTCCATTGAAGATTGTGACAGTGTCCTTTAAACCCCCAGTCCTTCTTACAATCGGGAGAGATCCGTAGCGCATGGCAATTAATTGACCAATCCCACAAGGTTCAAATAAAGAGGGCATCATAAAGAAATCACTTGCTGCGTAAATACGATGAGCAAGACGATTATGATAACCAATATAGATGGAAACTTGCTTAGGATACTCCGCTCGTAGGCGCTCAAGTGACTGTTCTAGACCATATTCACCACTACCAAGAGCAATGACATTAGCCCCTTGGTGAATCGCTTCGCGAGCGCCGGCAATAAAAAGATCAATGCCTTTTTGCCAGGTTAAACGCGTGACAATACCAAACAGCGGTGCCGTGGGATTTTCAAAACCAAGTTCTGTTGCTAGAGCAAGTTTGTTTTTAGCTTTTTCTTCAAGTTTTTTTGAGGAAAAGTTGGCGTCAATTTCCTCGTCTTTTTGAGGATTAAATTCATCAATATCAATGCCATTGACGATACCACTAAAGTCATCACGTCGTAAAATCATCACATCATCAAGTCCCTTAGACCCCTCTTTTGTCAGTAACTCTTCTGCGTGCGTTGGCGACACAGTCGTAATCTTGTCGGCATACATAATGGCGGCCTTAAGCATGGAGGCCTTATCACGGAAGCGGACAGCGCCATTGTCATAAAGACTCATCGGTAAGTTATAAAACTCTGTCACCAGACTCGGATCAAACATGCCTTGAAAAGCAGGATTATGAATCGTAAGCACAAATTTAAGGTTTTTAAAGCGTTTTTGTTTATGGTTTTGTTCCTTAACAATGACTGGCAACATCCCCGGTTGCCAGTCATGAAGATGAACGATGTCAAAGTCGAGTCCAAGTTGATCAATCATATTGCGAACCGCGATGGTAAAAAATGCAAATCGTTCTATATCATCGTAGTAACCATAAATGCCATCCCGACCAAAATAGTACTCATTTTCAACAAGATAGTAGGTAATTCCGTCAACTTGCGTTGTATAAATACGCGCGACTTGTTGTCGCCATCCTAAGGGAACTGGGACAGTACCAATAAATTTTAATTCATAACTGCTATGAAGTTTCACGCCATAAAAAGGAAGGACAACACTAATGTCATGACCGAGTTTGACCTCTTCTTTGCTAAGACTATAGACAACATCGGCAAGTCCCCCTGTTTTGGAAAAAGGAATCGCTTCAGAAGCAACCATTAAAATTTTCATACTTCATCTCCTTGTGATATGTAACTGATATCATGTTCATGACCAATAATCTCGTTGACACGTTTGACTTTTGCATCCTTATCAACAATCGTATAGGCAAGGGTTTTATTGGGACCGATTTCACTGTCAGTGAAAATAATACAATGTTCAACACTTGCGCCAGGAAACACGCGGACACTTCGTGAAAGAATCGAGTTATGAACCCGTCCCTCAACAAGACAACCATTAGCAATAAACGAATGGGTCACTTCGGCATTTTTGCCATATTTAGCAGGGGGTGTATCGTGGGTTACAGTATAAATAGGCCAATCGGGTTTAAAAAGTTGGCGCCTCACCTTGATGTCAAGGATTTCAAAACTATAATCAAAATAGTGTTTGAGACTATCAAAACAGCGTAAATAGCCAGCAAACTCATAAGAATGTACACGGTCTCCAGCACCGATTTTAAAAGCAATGAGATCATCTAGTTGGAAAAAAGGAGAAATTTGTTGTGCTTCTTTTAACAGTGCCTCAAACTTCTTACGGTTGATGACATACGTTTCCATTGAAATGTTTGCCTCAAGTTGCGCACCACGATTGCGACCAACATTTAACACATGTCCATCGGCATGAAGCGTCAAAACATCACGATCAATAAATGCTTCTCTAGCATGATCAACCTGCTTATATACCATAGTAATTTCAGCTTTGTTTTTAATATGATCAGCGATGATAGGACGAAAATCAATCGGGGCAATAAAGTGACTGGGAGCGATCACAACATAGTCAGCTTCACTTTGATTAAGTATCCACTGATTAACCAATAAATTGGCGATATCTGTGTTATAGCCACTGCCTCGTTTAACGCCTTGTTCATTATAAGCCACGACTTCAAAACCAATCTTGGTATTGACATTCCACGTATTACGTGAACCCAAATGTTTGAGAATTGAACGGGGATGTTGATTAACGAGAATGCCAACACGATCAATCCCGCTATTCGTAAAATTAGAGAGCATGACATCCATAAAAGCATAACGTCCAAGAAACGAGGTCGACGCAATGGTTCGTTTAACGGTCAATGGTCCAAGCTCCGGAGATTGATGTAAATTTAAATAGCCAATAACTTTTGCCATAATGTCCCCCTATTTATAAACGAGCATAATCTCATCACGATGCTCATTGATGACCCGTCCCGCCTCTATTTCTACATCATTTGCGACAATTGCATTGTAAATTTTCGCACCCTTGCGGACAATCACTCCTGGTAAAAGCACGGAATTAACAATTTCAGTATACTTTTCAACTAGCACTTCATTGCTGATCAAACTATGTTCAACATGTCCCAAAACATTGGCACCTTGATTGATGACCGAGTTCCGAATGCATGCATGTTTTCCGACATATTGAGGCACACTATGCGTATCTTCTCCATAAATGCGTCCATTGCGCGTAAAGTCAAACATTTCTGTATCATCCATATGATCAATAAAGTCCATATTTGCTTCCCACAAACTTTGAATGGTCCCAACATCTTTCCAATAAGAATCAAAACGATAGACAACAGCCTTGCGCTTTTTTTGTAACACTTGCGGAATGATATTCTTACCAAAATCGTGTTCACTATTATCGTCCTTCGCATCTTTAAGGAGTAATTGCTTCAACATTTTATATTTAAAAATATAAATACCCATGCTCGCAAGTGTCGATTTAGGATTTTTCGGTTTCTCTTCAAATTCGACAATATGATCGTTTTCATCAACATTCATGATGCCAAAGCGTTTTGCTTCTTCACGACTCACTTCAAGTACTGCAATCGTCACATCAGCCTTGGCTTCAAGGTGTTTATCAAGCATTTTTTGATAGTCCATTTGATAAATATGATCACCAGAAAGAATAAGCACATGCTCGGGATCCATTGCATCAAGAAATTGGAGGTTTTGATAAATAGCATCCGCCGTTCCTCTAAACCAATAGTAACCTTCTTCTGTCTGACGAGGAGGGAGAACGACTGCATGTGAGCCGACACCATTAAGTCCCCATTTTTCACCGTTACCAATATAGGTTGAAAGATTAATCGATTCATACTGTGTAACCACGCCGACTGTCGAGATGCCACTATTGGCGCAATTTGAAAGCGGAAAATCAATAATTTTGTACTTCCCGCCAAAACTGACAGCGGGTTTAGCGTCTTTGCGGGTTAATTGGTAAAGGCGCGTGCCCTTCCCGCCAGCAAGAATCATTGCTACGAGTTGTTTTGCCATTTTTTTCTCCCTGTTTATCAATATGTAAGTCTTAACACTATTATTTTAGCATCCTCATAAAAAAAAGACCATAAGGTCTTTTCTTTAATCATTAGGATAAACTTTCTTCTTTGGCGTATAAGTGGACTTGTGAGCCATTACGACCACGAAGGACAACTAGGGTTTCATCGACTAATTCACTAATGTCGGCCACCTTGTCACTAGGTGCACTGAGAATGGCTTGAAGACCAAACTTTCGTAAGAGTCGTATTGATTCTTTAATGCGCCCTCCATCCATCTTTGAGAATGCTTCATCGAAAATAATAATGCGGGCACTATTGGATAACTCCCCTTTTTCATGGACACGATATAGTTGGGCAAAACTAGCAAGTACTGAAATATAAAATGGTGTTTGTGTTTCGCCCCCTGATTTCTTTTTGAGCATTTTAGATAGTCGTTGTTCGCTACCACTCTTATCTTTAACAATAAGATCAAAATCAAGATAATTTCGATAGTCAGTAAACTTCTCTACGTTCGCAAGAACCTGGGCGTTCTTATCGCCTTCACCCGCTAGAACAATCTGGGCAAAGAGGTTTTTCATCACCTCATCATACTTGGTTAAAAATTCACTATCATCCTCACCTAATTTAAGTAGCAAATCATCTTTAATCATATCATAGTATGGTCGATAAACGCTGCTTGGTCGCACGGTAAAGCGATAGGAATCATTGCCAAATGTTGAGGCGCTTAAGGCCATATTGAGTTCGTCAATTTGATCCTCGACAGTTTCAATCGCACTACGGAGTTTTGAAATAAAATCATTTTTAAATTGTTTGACGGCTTTTTGGTAAGCATCATGAATTTTGGTTTCATATAATGGTAATTTTACTTCAGTCATATCCGTCAACTCATCTTGATAAATAGCGTTATCCGTCAAATTTGTATCATAGGTCAAACGGTAATCAAGAACGTATTCTTTACGGAGCTTAGTGAGCTGGGAGAAAATGTTATTAACAAGATATTGAGCATGACCAAACTTAACGCGGTATTCAGTGTTGATATCAAGTGGACTCATGCCCTTGTCAAGCAATTGTTGGAAGTGAGGTTCAGCCTCTTCATCGACAAAAAAGATATCAAAACCATCTTGTAGTTTTGCCTCTCTTTCCTTAACAATTGACTCTGCTTCTGGAATCCTTTCAAGGGTGAGGCTATTAATCGTTGTTTTAAGTTTACCCTTTTCTTCAAAAAGTGTAGACCGTTCTTCTTCAAGACCTTTGATGTCTTCCTCAACAAGCTCAATACGTTTTTGTAGGCCCTCAAGTTGACTGAGATCATGCTTTTTGAGTTCGCCTTGAACATAAATAAGCGTGGATTTTAGAGGTGCTAAATCGCGCAGAGCGACGATCATATTGTTCGTATTTGTAATTTCGTTAGAGTTGATGATTTCAAAACGATTTACCTCGTTAATCACCTCATATAATGTCTTATATCGTTCTAAAGTTTG
Source organism: uncultured Staphylococcaceae bacterium (assembly GCA_964460405.1). Taxonomy (GTDB): domain Bacteria; phylum Bacillota_I; class Bacilli_A; order RFN20; family CAG-826; genus DATESG01. The sequence goes on from CAYWQC010000005.1 coordinate 15,090, forward strand.
ATTAAAAGCGGCGATTTCGGCTTTTTTTGCATTCACGGTGGCGATTTCAACTTCGCGACCAAAAAATGCCGGTGTATATGAACGCGGGTTGAGTCGGCCCATCGAGAAAGAACGATAAATGTCACATTCTGGGGTAATCCCGTTGCCTGAATTTCTCGCTTCTTGTGGGGTTTTACATTTTTGGAGGCGACCAACAAGGAAGTTCACATAAGCTTGAGCGCCGAGGTGATCAGTCACGAGTTCTTCAGCAAGTGAATGATTGTCCGCGCGATAGTGCCTTTCAATGATGCGATCTTGATCAACCAGAGTCGTTCCATAGTGACGATACTTTTCTAAGAGGCCTTTAAGCACTTCATAGGCTTCTAAATAATATTGTCCATCGACAAATAGATTAAATCTTTGGTTACTCATAATCCCTTCGATAGCGTTGGTCCACTTCTCGTTTTTAATATCGACTAGATCGGCAAAAAACTCAACACGAATGGTTTTACCATGACGGGTTGACAATATGTTTTGTAATTCCGTGCGGATTTGCGTGAGACTACGTTCGTATGGTTTCCCACCGTGTTGTAGATCAATTTCTTGTTGGCGAAGATGCACACTCTCACGGTCTGCGGCTTGAATCACACGATTCAAACTAACACTCATTGCGCTAATGCGTTGCTTAAAGACCGATAATTTTTCCCGCCAATCATTAAGATCGCCGGTGTTAATCGTGTTTAGATCACTCAATTTAGTGTCACGGAGTTCAAGTGAGGCATGTAAAACTTTTTGACTAGCTTCTTGTAAGTCCATCAGTTCAAGGGAAATCATATCATCAACCTTGCTTAAGTCGATGGTTTGATAGACATCATTGACGGCTTGACTGGCATGAATAAAATTGACGAGATAACTTTCAAGATTAGAAGTGATTTGCATTTGCGACTGTTCAAGCATCATAATCTTATCTTTAGTGGCTTTTTCTTGTTCTCTTAATTCATCAGTAATCCGAAATGTATCACTGCTTGCACTATCTTGAATAAGACGCATTTTCCGACGATTAAGTTCAGCGATATTTGCTTCTACATCACTAAGGTCGACATCGATTTCGAGCAATCTGTCCTTGGCTTTTTTCACTTGAGAATAATAAGAATCAAGACGGTTTTTATCATTTTGATATGTCGCTTTTTCGATAATATATTCAAATAAACGCATGTTATTACGATGGTCATCATACATGTTATAGGTGTTAGAAATTGCTTGTAATCGCTCAACCCGACGCTTCATAACAATTGCTTCTTCTTCGAGTTTCTTGTATTGCATAATATTATCTTGCATTGGGAGAATATCAATGTTTTTTTGTGGGTCACAAACATATTCGGTAATAAACGTTGTGATATCTGTAATTGGCGTAAAGCTCACAGCCTTCTTAAAAAGCGAGAAATATTTGTCCTTTAATCCACCAAACTCACGTTTGAGGGTTTCTTGATACTGGCGATTACTGTCAAAGAACTTAAAGCGATTCGGATAATGTTCACTAAAATACAAATTGAGCGCCTTATATTCCATCGGTACTTTATCAACAATAAACTCATTGTCAGGGATAGCGTCTTGTAAATGGAAGAAACGGTGTTCTTCACTTCCATCATCATAAACATCAAACACACAGCCTAAGGTAAATGATTGATCATGAATGTCATCATAAAACTCAAGGGCAATGTAGCTTGAAAAACGTCCATTCCGTAAGTAATTAAATCCACCTTCAAGCGTGTCACCTAATTCTCCACGTAAATACCCTTTCAAGGTCCGATTAGACTTATCCATCGCCGCCTTATTAAAGAAGCGCCCGCTTGTGTCACCGAGCAAAATAAGTTGCAAAGCATCAATAAGTGTTGATTTACCACTAGCATTTAGACCAGTGAGAAAGACAATCGGTTCAATATGGATGGTTTGATTCCAAAAATAGTGCCAATTAATTATTTTGACTTTTTTTAGTGTTCTCATGACTCATCCTCCTCTTCAGCGGAAAGTGTCGTTCCATTGAGTTTATCAAGCGCCTCACTAATCGCGACAATCTTTTGTTGGTCAACAGCGTATAAAATCGAAGGGAGCAGATAAAATGTCGCATTCCCCTCATCGTAGGAACCGCTTACTTTGGCGATAATTTGATGATCAGCAAGGACTTTGAGTGCGCGGCCGATGAAACGACCATTAATTTTACGGTTAGGTAGACTAATCCCTCGTTCATACATCACTTTTAAGACAAGAGGTGTCGTAAGATAAACCGATTCACTGCTTTGTGATGATTCACTCTTTTCCGTTTCGTATATGAGACGAAGTACAAACAAAACAAGGGAAACCTCACGATCAAAGCGGATACGATTATCTTCATATTCATTGATGATATAGAAAACTCCCGCTAGTAAATCCTTTTCTAGACGCCACCCACTATACGCTAGATAACTATTCATCATATCGTAATGGCGTTCAATAAAGCGAAAGTTTGGATTAATCTTAATTGTTTTTTCTCGACGATCAAAAAAATCGCGAACACAAAACGAACTAAGGAGGAGGCTGTTGATGACTCGAGCAAACTGATCTTGATCAGCTCGCGATAATTTTAATACATCTTCTTCAAACATTATGCTTCAAGTTCCTTTCTTATAAACGTAAGTTTAGGTAGTCGATAGCCATAATTAATCACATGACCATCGTTAGATTCAACTGTATAAAAACATTGCTCATCATTCGTCTTAACGGTGGCAAGAATGAGGAGAATAAACGCATCGAAATCAGGGAGTGCAATATCCTCGATATTGAGATGGTGGTCATTGCCAAAAGCAATTTCCATGAATTCAAAAACCCGTTTATCCGTGAATATATTTCTCGTTTCATCGAGGAAACCTTCCATGAGCATTTGTGAAACATCGTCAAAGTCATAAATTTCAAGGGGGGCCCCTTCAGCTTTATAGCGACGAAGAATCGGAAGGCTCAATGAATCAGGCGTGATATAACCTTGATGTGACATGTTAATAGCTTCTTTTAGACCGTTAAAAAGTGGTCTTAAATTATCGTCTTTTTGCATCATTTCCGCATAATGTTTAAAAATATTATCGAGGTGCCCCTTGATGGTTTTATCTGAGTTATTAAGATATAAAATCTTACTTGCACTTGCTTTAGTGTATGCTTGATGCTTTGTATCGATTTGACCAATCATATCGTCAAGCGTCTCATACATATCACAAATATAATTAATTTTACTAATAATATCTTTTTCAGCCTCAAGCTTGTTGAGATTTCGACTCCACATCACTGACTGCATGACTAACTGGCTTCGCACATCTTCATCATGTAACCAGTTTTGTAAAATCGCAATAATCGGTCGTTTAAATTTAGCGACACTATCAAACGTTTTAAGTGGATGATAATAACGGTCGCTTACACGTGCTTTATATTGGTCAAAATAATCGGCTAAAATTGAATTAGTGGAAAACACCCTTCCCAAACGATTTTGGAAGATACGAATGCTATGTCCAAGCGTAATCAACTCTGTCTTGAGTTTTCTTGTTGATTCATAGGCGCGAATGAGGGTGGCATAAAGGAATTCATCGCGTTCTTCATCCTCGCTACTTAGTTCAGTATAAGTTGCATGGACAAGGGAAACATATTCGCCACTATCATCACTAGTTAATTCATCTAGTAAATTTAAAAATAAAATCGTATAACTTGGTAGGGCTAAAAATTCATCAAAGCCATTAGGATCAATTTCAACATCGATCCAACCACATTCTTCAAGGCGTCGTACGACAAAGGCTGCTTTCCTAGGCAAGTCGTCACCACCAAAACTAAATTGATCTTCCTCATCTTCCCCTTCGTCATCTTCATTGACATCTAAGGTAAGAATAATATCACGATACTTGTCACGCAACGTACGAATAAAATCACTTTTTTTAATGGCGAGTTCATCGGTTTGTAAGGCATGATAAAGCACCAATAACGCTTCCGCATAAATATCTTTATTTTTACTCGCTAAGATGGAGAAGAAATTGTCAGGTAAAATGGTAAATAAACGCAAAATAAAATCTCCTAATTGAATACTATTATATTAACATATAAAAGCATGCATTTGTAAGAAAAAAAGCGTTGTTTATGTAAATTATTCGCACATTTTTGTTATAATCTTTTTATGAAACTTAAACCACGGCTTGGCCGCACAATCATTCCCTATTTAATCCTCTATGTCTTGTTAAACATCATCAGTTATTTCCCCATAGGTTTAACGTGGCCTCCTCTTCTCAATCACTACCTCGCGCTTGGTGCTTGGACGATTGGGTTTATTATTTTTATTTATATTGGGGTTCGCTACAATTGGTATGAAATGCATAAAAGTCATCTCGTTCATCATAAAGGTAATCAAACACTCATCTACAACTTTGCAAACATTCTCTATATCGATGATACCTATACAATCAAGCATAAAACGCTACTTTTTTATACCGATAGAGGCGACGCCCGTTATTTGGTTCTTGACCCACAACAATTGCTGTATACAAAAACCAAGGAGCGTTGCAAAAATCTCATGAGTAAAGAAGATTATCAGGCGAAATTTCCACGTGTGAAAATGTAACGAATTTATTGCAAATCATATATTGTTATGATAAACTCTTTAAGATTACAAGAGAGTAAGGGAGGAATTTATATGTCAAGATATTGCCCAGTCACCGGAAAAGGTCCTTTAAGTGGTAACAATCGTAGTCATTCACTACGTGCAACAAGACGCCGTTGGGGTGTTAATTTACAAACGTTTAAAGTCGAAGTCGATGGCAAAGTTCAAACCGTACGGATGTCAGCCCGTGCTTATAAGAGCTTAGTTAAAAATCAAAAAGCTTAATCGTTCAACATATTCAAAGATTGAACGCATCGATTTAATTAAGGGGAAACGACAATTCCCCACAATCACTTAATAAAAATTAAAAAATCCTAGTCGTGAATGATTAGGATTTTTTCTATATTGAAATAATATTTAGAGTGAAAATGAAGAGAAATAAGCGTTTAACATAATAAGAATATTAATAATAATCAACGCCCATTCCGTCGCAGCAAGAACAAAAATCTTAGGTCTAAGGACGATCGTTGTCCCATCTTGTTGTTCGATTTTGTCCATATATGACCAATGTGATAGTTTGGGATTAAATACAAGTAATAGGGCGATACCACTAAGAACATAACTAATGACGGCATAGACTTTTTCCAAAATAAACACCGGTGAAAACTGTAAATAAAGACCAAACATCAACCCGTTAAGAACTGTTAACAGAAAGAAAAGTGATGCCACGAGTAAATGACGCTTCACTGAAGTAAATTTGACAATGAAAATGAGGTATATCAAGAAAGACGTGACCGTCCAGCTCATTAAAAATACAAGCCCGCTGAAATGGGCAAGGGCAAACTCTATTCGATAAAAACCAAAGAGAACCATCATCATCGTAAATAATAAGATGAGCACATGCATGTAACGAATAAAATTTGTGCCAACCCCCTGAGTTAGTTCAAAAGGAAACTCATTAAGAAAGGAAAAGTTCCGCCGTTGACGCATACGAAAACTATTAATTGAAAAAATCAGTGTAAAAGCAATAAGACTCACACCAATCAACACGGCGCCGGTCAAGATTGTGGTTGTTTCGAGCAGTATGTTAATCATTGCAAAGATCGCTCATTCTTTCCTCAATATTAGGGGCCGAAAACAAGTACGAACCCGCGACAAGAATATCAGCACCAGCCGTCCGTGCAAGGCGTCCTGTTTCCGCATTGATTCCTCCGTCAATTTCGATCAAAGTTGTTAAGTCATGTGTGTCTATGTAGTGGCGTAAAAAAGATATTTTCTCTAGAGAGTCCATCATAAAACTTTGTCCACCAAAACCAGGTTCTACACTCATAATCAAAACAAGATGCAGGTCTTTTAAGTAGGGGAGTAATACATCAACATTAGTGGCAGGTTTTATTGTCATTCCTGCTTTCTTACCCCAATGATGAATACGGGCAATAGCAGACCGTCGTTGTAGATCATCGGCCAAGGCTTCATAATGAACATTAATAATGTCCGCACCGGCCTCAGCAAATGCATCAATATATTTAAGCGGGTCACTAATCATCAAATGTACATCATTAATCAACCCATATTGGTCCTTAATTGACTGAAGGACAGGAATACCAAAAGAAATATTGGGAACAAAATGACCATCCATGACATCAAAGTGTAAATATTGAGCACCACCCTGAATAATCCGTTTGATATCGCGATCAAGAAAGCGAAAATCAGCGGCTAGGATTGATGGAGCGAGTATGGTTTTCTTCATATTTAATAATCCTCTCTTTTAACGGCTAATTCATCACTTATTTTAACATAATTTGCGTAAGATTCTTCACGGAGTTTTCCCACCTCAACCGCTTGTTTAACAGCGCACTTATGCTCGGTTAAATGTAAACAATCATTAAAATGACACTGACCTAAATAGGGAGCAAATCCTGGATAATTTTCGGCGAGTTCACTTTTTATCATCGGTAATTCAAAACTCGAGAAACCTGGCGTATCGACAATATATCCATACGGGGTTTTAAGCATAATGATTTCTTTTGTCGTGTGTCTTCCCCGCCCAAGTTTAGAAGAATACTCGCCTACTTCTCTCGTGAAATCAGGAAATAAGGCATTAATCAATGTCGATTTTCCCACGCCTGTTTGACCCATTAACGCTGTCTTTTTGTCTCTAACAAGATTACGAATGGGGGCAATGTCCGCTTCATTAAATTTAGAAATAAT
>CAYWQC010000006.1:0-20027 GCA_964460405.1 uncultured Staphylococcaceae bacterium
TCAATAGAGTAACTAGAACTATTAAAGGGTTCGTATTTCACCATCAAGGAATAGGAAGAGCATTAAAAGTGTTTATTAGATTCAAATTGAAATGATTGTCGATGTGTTGCTAACTTTTTCCTACTACACGATAGCTTACATAATACAAGACACCAACAATGATTGAAGGTAAACCTAAAGTTAGTATTGCAGTCCATGAGCTTAAACCATTTTGGATGAGCATATATACTGAATACAATGCGCCTGACAAAGTAAAGGCAACCGCGCCGATAAAAGGTTTTTTCCAAGATAGACAGATGATAATCACCAGCAAAACGACTGGAATATTATGAATAAAGAAACCTAATAACAGTAGATACCATACTGATTGTTGTTCAAAAACATCTAATGAAAATAAACTTAATAACCCAACTAAGGCTATTGATAGTAGCCTTGGTAGCCACAATAGTATTTTATTATTCATCATACTCATTATTTGATGTCCTTTTGTTGTCTTTTATATGATACATTTATTTTATCATTAATTGGTTTTGTATTCGATGGTGACTAAATGACTATTCATTTAATGGCAGTCTCATCCTTCGTTATTATACGAGTGGATATGATGCTATGTAGCAAATTGATAAAGCTAATGATTTAACTTTTTTAAAGCAGATAACTACGTAAAAAATGATCAAAAAGAGGTTTAAACCTTTGTATGATTACGGCGTGTCATTTTATCGTCATTGATGGTTCCGAGAATTTTTCTTGAAGTCACTTTTGAAAAAATTGGATGTTTCAGTTTTCGTTTGGAAAACAGCCTTGTTGAGACAAGTAGCACGGCATTTATAAGCGCAGTATACTGATAAAAATAGAGATTGATTATCTGCAAAATTGGTGGATTGTGATATTATTTATTAATAAGAAGAGGTAATTAATATGAATATTTTTGATCGGTTTATCCGCTACGTAAAAATAGATACACAAAGTGATGCTAGCTCGTTATCGAGTCCATCGACAACCAAACAACTTGATTTATCTAGACTCCTTGTTGAAGAACTCAATCAATTGGGAGTTAAACATGTTGTTCTTGATAAATATGGTATTGTTTACGCATTCATTCCCGCTAATGTCCAAGGACATTACCAAAAGATTGGTCTAGTCGCTCATGTTGATACCGCAAGCGAGATGTCAGGAAAGAACGTCAATCCTCGACTTATCAAAAATTATCAGGGTGAGGATATCGTTTTAAATAAGGCAAACAGCATTATTATGAAAGTTGAAGAATTCCCTCATCTCAAAAGGGTGATTGGGGAAGATATTATTGTCACTGATGGGACGACTTTATTAGGGGCTGATGATAAAGCAGGTGTTGCGATTATTATGGATGTTATCAGACACTTTAATGAGCACCCTGAAATTCCGCATGGAGAGATTAAAATTGCTTTTACGCCCGACGAAGAAATCGGTCGTGGTGTCGATCACTTTGATATCGAGTTTTTTGATGCTGACTTTGCCTATACCCTTGATGGTAGCGACATGCACGTATTGAACTATGAGAATTTCAATGCTGCATCAGCGGATATTCAAATACGAGGAAGCTCGATTCACCCAGGAGATGCTAAAGACAAGATGGTCAATGCAATTCTTGTGGCTATGGAATTTAATGAACTTTTACCTAAAAAAGCACGTCCACACCTCACCGAGGGTTACCAAGGTTTTAATCACGTTACTGATATTACGGGAGAAGTTGAAAGTGCCCATTTACACTACATTATTCGTAATCATGATGATCATGAACTCGCAAGACAAAAACAAGATTTTATCAATGCTGCCACAACACTAAATGCTCGTTATGGAGACGGGACTGTTACATTAACACTTAAAGATAGTTATAAAAACATGAGCGCTTTATTGATGGCAAACCCTCAAGTTCTAGAACGTGTCTACGATACCTACAAGCGATTAAATCTTGAAATCATCGCAATGCCAATCCGTGGTGGTACGGATGGAGCGCAACTATCCTACAAGGGGTTATTAACACCCAATCTTGGCACGGGTGGCTATAACTTTCATGGTAAATATGAGTTTGTTTCATTAACACAAATGAAGAAAATGGTTGAAGTTGTTGTTGATTTACTCATGCATCGATGATGGCATCCGCGATATTCAAGTTAAGTGATCTGAACACGTATCATGATGATATATAGCATATAAAAACCTTCATATTGCTCTACTAAAGTGATGTTTTATAATACAAATGACTCCATTTAGCGTAAAATAATAATATGAGATATCGAAAAAAACTCGCTTCACTATTTAAAAAATTGGCGATCATGGATGAGAAACGTGGGTCTTTTCAAGATTTCATTGAAAATGAGTATCTAGATGAGAAAGGCGCAGCGGTCATCAATGTCCGTTTATATGATCATGATAATCTTTTTTCTCCTTATTCAGACAAGAAGGTTCTTAACCGTGATCTCATGCAATATATTGACTCACAAGCCGATCCGATATCTGCGGAAATCCCGCTCATTATCAATTTTATTGTTGATGATTTGAGTAAAGTGGATCAAGAGTTTGTCCGTCGGGCTATTAAACGCTATTATTGGCTATCCTACAAAGCGATGACACATGATCTCCGACGTATTAACATCACCTCGGGATTATTACTCCTAGCTGGGATTAGTGTTTTGATTGTGTATCAAACACTTGCCCGTCTTGATATTGATCTTTTTGCAAACGAAATTATTTTAATCGCCTCATGGGTGTTTATATGGGAGGCCGTCTCACGTTTTACCTTTAATCGACGTGAAAAGCAAATTGAGCGTATTAATGAAGGGCAAATGGCGGTCGCCACGATCAGATTTGAAACGTTTAAAGAAAATATGAATAACAAACAATAAGTCTAGTTGATCAGAAAGTCGTAAACACCGTCTGTTTTAACCTAATAGTTTCAGGTTTTTTAATCATGATTAGAGCTGTGTCATCATGGTTTAGAACCGGTAACATACGCAATTTTATGGTATAATATAGAACTTGGAGAACAATATGAATATCGCAAAAAGAATTACAAATCATCTCAATTTAACATTAAAACAAGTTGAAGCCACGATTAACCTTATCGACGAAGGATCGACAATCCCTTTTATCGCTCGCTATCGCAAGGAAGTGACAGATCATCTCAGTGACGGACAATTACGTGAACTGTTTGATCAACTCACCTATCTACGTAGTCTTGAAGAAAGAATGAAAACGGTACTGTCGACCATTGACGAGCAGGGAAAATTGACGCCCGAGCTTGCCGCGCAAATTGATCAAGTCGAAACGCTAGCACAACTAGAGGATCTTTATCGTCCCTATAAGCCTAAAAGAAGGACTAGAGCGACAATCGCAAAAGAAAAGGGCTTAGAGCCGCTGGCGGATTATATCAAAAGGGGAATAAAAGAAGCTGATTACTCAACATATATTGAGCAATTTGTCAATCAAGAAAAAGCAGTCCATTCGCTTGAAGAAGCACTTAAAGGGGCCTGTGATATTATTGCTGAAGAAATGAGTGATCAAGAAGTCTATCGAACGTTTATCAAACGTCTTATCCATAATGAGGGATTGATTGAGTCCAAGGAGATTAGCAAGGATGATAAGGATACGTATGGACAATACGCAAGTTATCATGAAAAGATTGCTTCCATTCCACCACACCGCATACTTGCGATTAATCGTGGGGAAAAGGTCAAGTGTTTAAAAGTAGGACTTACTTATGATGTGGACGAAATTGAGAAGCGTATTGCGCGCGATTATATGCAAGATAATGCCTTTGGTGAACTGCTTGAAACAACGATTAAGGATGCCCTAAAACGCTTGATTCTCCCCTCTGTAGAAAATGAGATTCGCAGTGACTTAATGACAAGAGCTGAAGATAGTTCGATTGAAGTTTTTAAGAAAAATCTTAAGGCACTACTCCTTTATCCACCACTTAAAAACCAAACGATTCTTGGCTTTGATCCAGGTTTTCGAACAGGCTGTAAATATGCGCTTGTCAACCCGCACGGGATTCCTAGTCGTGTAGGTGTTGTGTTTTTAACTGCGGCTTCGGAGTCACAAAAAGAAAGGGCCCGACAAGAAATTGTTGAGTTGCTCAGCACGCATCAAATTGATTATATTGCTCTTGGCAATGGTACTGCATCACGAGAAAGTGAAGAAGAACTATCAAATATCATTAAGACTCATGGTTTTAAAACCAAATTGTTTATTGTTAACGAAAGTGGTGCCTCAGTATATAGCGCCTCTAAACTTGCGGAATTAGAGTTCCCTGACCTATCTGTAGAAAAACGCAGTGCCATCTCGCTTGCAAGACGGATGCAAGATCCACTGAGTGAACTTGTAAAAATAGACCCTAAAGCAATTGGTGTAGGTCAGTATCAACATGATATGAATCAGACAAAGTTGAGCAATAGTCTTCATGGTGTCGTTGAAGATGTCGTGAATACGGTGGGGGTCAACCTCAATAATGCTTCAGTCGCACTTCTTAGTTATGTAGCAGGCATTTCTCAAACTGTTGCCGTGAATATTTATGAGCATTTAAAACAAGAAGGATCCTTCAAAACAAGAAATGATTTAAAAAAAGTTGCTAAGCTGGGTGCAAAAACCTTTGAACAATGTGCGGGATTTTTGCGTATATATGGAGGCAAAGAGGCCCTAGATGCTACCGCTATACATCCTGAGTCATACCCTATTGCAAAAGCGATTATGAAGGAGACCGGCCTTAAACTTGATGATGAGGAAACTGTCAAATCTTCGACCTTGTCTCGCTTGAATTTAAACGACTTATCAAAACGTTATCAAGTAGGTCAAGCGACACTCAAAGACATCATTGATGAAATTGTTCGCCCTGGTCGTGATATTAGAGAGGCTGTTGCTCTTGTTGAACTTAATCCCAATGTTCGTGATATTAAAGATCTTAAAGTCGGGATGGTTCTCAATGGTACAGTACGAAATATTATGGATTTTGGCATGTTTGTGGATATTAATGTGCATCAAGATGGCCTCGTTCATATTTCCGAGGTTGCCCATCGATTCGTTAAAGATATCTCGGCTATTTATACGGTTAATGATATCGTTAAAGTCAAAGTCATATCGCTTGATCTTGATAAAAAACGCATTGGTCTTTCCATCAAACAAGTCGGTTAGAACTATCGTTTAGAAAAGCAATCTTGATGATTTCTAAAATGATGAAGTGATTTTTAAAACTTATTTCACAATTTAACCCTAAAGGTGCTAATCTTAAAGTAGAGAAGAAAATATGTTAGGACCTTGTTCATATTTATTTTTTACGCTATTTATTGTTACATCAATGTTCGAGATCATCGCTTGTTATAAAGAACTTGAGCGCTGGCGAAAATTGATTAAGCCATTTTCTCTATTGTTTCTTGCCCTGAGTGTCTTGGTAACAGACGTTAATTATCCCCTTATTTATGTTGGCGCGTTTTTAGGCATGCTAGGCGATATCTTCTTGATTGATAACAAGAAGAAATCTTTTTTCATCTTAGGAACTATCTTTTTCCTTCTTGGTCATCTTAGTTATATCGGGCAAATGGTATTTGTCATATTAGAAGGAGACATTGTTTGGTGGGTTTATCCTGTTTCACTTATGGGTGTTGTTTTATTTGCGATGATTGCCCTACCTATGAGTCATCGAATCACTCATGATAAAACGCTAAGCATCCTTGGTAATCTTTATCTAGGGGTCCTTGTCTTAGTGGCATTTGTGGCAGCCTCAACATTAATCGTTCGTTTTAACGTATACATGATTATGACACTTATCGGCGCAATTTTGTTTCTTGTGAGTGATATCATTCTTACTATTGCGACTTTTTCTTTTGATTTTCCTCGTCGCGACTTTTACATTATGCTAACATACTTGTGTGCACAAGCGCTTATTGTCACGGGTCTTAGTCTTACGCAAATATTGACTTAAGCATTGCTTATGACCATGTAAAGTAACAACGATTCTGATGAATCAATCATGAGGTAGTCATTCACATGAACAGTAAACGTCCGCTTATTTTTTTGATAATCACAGCTATTTTATATGTGGGTGCGATGGTCTACATTGGATTCACACTTCATAGGATAAGGTGGTACAACGATCTATCATATTTACTTTATGGTTTGATTTTTGGGATGTTTTACATGTTAGTTGTCGGCGTTTTTGCCTTCCTCTTTGTGTTCTATCAACAAAAACACCAAACTTTAAAAACTCATACAATGATTACAAGTCTTGTTTTGATGTTTACGGTTCCCCTTCTTGGGCTGATATCTTATCGCACGATTGACAACGCTAATGCCGCTGAGTATTATCGTTTTACACCGCAAAAATGGGAAGTCGCTGATGACAATATGCGTGGGCGTCTTATTGATTCTTTTATCGAGCAGTATGACATTATTGGCTATGAAAAAGAAGGGGTAGAAGCCCTTCTTGGTGCCGCAGACGATGAAGATGATGTCTCGATGCATTATTATCTTGGTGAATATCGTTCGTTTATCGCTATTGATCCGTTCATTTATTATATTGAACTAGAGGACAATACGGTGACTTATGCTAGCATTATCAGTGGATAAAAAGAACAGAAATGCGGTTATCTTTTCTTTGTTGTATGTCCCTCAACAAGGGAGACATCAACGATTTTTCCGGTCATTTCTAAATTGTCCGGATTTTTAATTTTGCCGAGTAAACTATCAAGCGCTAAAAGGGCAGTGCGAGGTTTATCAGCATCGATGGTGGTTAATTTAATCGGATAAATAATGTCACTTTGTAAATTATCAAAACCAATCACATTAATATCTTCCGGTACGCGTAAGCCGAGTTCATGGAGGTAACCAATGACTTCATAGGCGATTTGGTCATTAAAACAGAAGATGGAGTCAATGCGATGATTGATGACATCAAGTGTTTCCATTAATTCACGTGTTGGACGGTTTTTATCATTAAGGATAATGTGTTCTTGGGGAACACTCACTCCGTTATTTTTAAGGGCTTTAAGAAAGCCAGATAGTCGTTCATTATTAATCGATAGTTTTTGTGTGACACCTAAATAAGCAAAGTTTTTCCCGCCGAGGTCGAAGAGCTTATAACCGGCAAGCTTACCTCCACGATAGTCATTTGAAGAAACACTATCAATACCAAGGGCATTACCGATACGACCGAGAAGCACAAGTGGTGTTTGATGGTCTTCGAATAGCTCAATCACCTCTTTAGTGGGCACAACAAAGGTAATCACACCCGCCATTCTAAAAGCGATAATTTCCCGAGCTACATCAAGGGAGAGATTGCCCTCCTTATTCGTCTCAAAAAAGACCATGGGCCGATAGCCAACTTTTCGTAGTTCATTGTTGAGATGATTGTTGACGATTGCATAGTAGGGATTGACAATATTATCATAGACAATACCAATGACTTTAAGGGGTACACTGCGCATGGATCGGGCATGAAGATCAGGTATATACCCTAATTGATCGGCCACTTCCTTAACACGAGTAACCGTTTTTTGAGAGATTGAAGGTGAATCACGAAGCGCACGTGAAACAGAGTTGACAGTGATGCCAACTACTTCGGCAATATCTTTTAATGTCACACGTTCTTTATGATTTTTTGCCATAAATACCTCTATATATAAGTCATTATCACACAATAGGTTAGGTTTGTGAATAGGAACTTATGTTTTCAAATGTTCGACTTTTATGAATTTAATGGCAAAAAGTATTTACATATTAAGCCTATGCCTTTACAATTAGGTTAACGATAATCTATGAAAGAATAGGTACGACAAATGAAACTAACCATGAGCGCAAAGCATTTACTTGTTTTAGTGTTTTTAATTGTCTTTTCCAGTTGTGGGGTTGGCGAAAGTTCTAGTAACGACACAACGCCATCGCAAACGGAAAGTGAAACTACTAGCGAGGTCATCACTTCTCATAGTGAAGACGATACAAGTCAATCCATTTCAATTAGTGAGGAGCGTGTAATGACAAGAACAAGTTATACGAATGCTGTTTTTGATGAAGATTTTCCTGATCCATCAGGTGTTTATGATCCGCTTCAAGCAGCATGGTTTCTTTTTGGTACGGGTGGCAAAATTATTCGTTCCACGGATGGTGTCAATTGGACACGCCTTGCCAACGCCTTTGTGCAAGCACCGAGTTGGGGAACACCTAATGCCGGCTTGTGGGCACCGGATGTCCAATTTATCGAAGGTCAATATGTCATGTATTATTCACTCTCGACATGGGGTGATCTTAACCCAGGTATAGGTGTTGCAACCGCACCTCGTCCACAAGGACCTTGGACCGATCAAGGAAAATTATTTCGTTCATTAGAAATTGGCGTGAATAACAGCATTGATCCTGGTGTATTCATCGCTGAAGATGGTCGTGTATTTATGGTTTGGGGTTCGATGCGAGGTAATTATATCGTCGAGCTCACTAGTGATGGACTTGCCCTCAAAGATGGTAGTCCCGAAGCTGCTTCGTCAAGCAAAATACGCGTCGCCGGACTTGATACAGCCTACAGTTGGAATGTTGAAACATACGAGGCGAGTTATGTTCGCTATTGGGATGGCTATTATTATTTGTTTCTTTCAATGGGGACATGTTGTGAAGGTGCGAGTTCAACCTATCAAGTCGTAGTGGGACGTTCATCGTCACCAACTGGACCTTATCTTGATGATAAGGGACGAGACATGACTGCAAAAAGTGTTGGTAAACTTGTGATTGCCCGTAATGATGACTTTGTTGGTACCGGCCATAATTCCGTCATTGATGATGTTAATGGGGATGCTTGGTTTTATTATCATGCTTATCATAACGATAACAC
Organism: uncultured Staphylococcaceae bacterium; assembly: GCA_964460405.1. Lineage (GTDB taxonomy): Bacteria > Bacillota_I > Bacilli_A > RFN20 > CAG-826 > DATESG01. Next base: position 8,852 of record CAYWQC010000006.1, read on the forward strand.
GAGTAAGGGCAGAGTCTTGCTTATGGAAAGAATGCTTTTTGATGATGAAGGTTGGCCATATGTAGATGAATTTACAGCATCAACAAGAACAAAAATAGGTCCTTACTACTATTTAGAATAAGGAGTGTTTATGCAAAAAGTAAAATATGTATTATGCCTGACATTATCCATCATCCTTAGTGCCTGTGGCGCTAGTGCTAGCTCAAGTAGTGAGCCTGTGATGAACAGTCATATCAGTGATATGACGAGCGAAGATAATCTTACTTCTATGCCAATAAGTCAGTCAACACTCACAACAGTGTTCTATCAAAATCCGATTTATCAATTGGATTTTCCTGATCCAAGTGTTGTCCGACATAGTGATGGAACTTTTTATGCATATGCCACTGGGGCTAGAGTTGTAAAAAGTCGTGATCTTGCCACTTGGGAAGCCCTCCCTAATGCGATTACGACACCCTCATGGGGAACGGCCGGCGCAGGTATCTGGGCACCAGATGTTCAATATATTGATGGCCAATACATCATGTATTACTCATTATCGCGCTGGGATGACCCCAATCCCGGCATTGGTATTGCCACCGCCCCTCATCCGGAAGGACCATGGACAGATCATGGTAAACTTTTTCGTTCACTTGAGATTGGTGTCAACAACTCCATTGATCCAATGGTATATGTAGATGATGATGGCCGGGTATATATGTTTTGGGGTAGTTTCCGCGGTATTTACGCTGTTGAGCTGACCAGTGATGGTCTTGGATTTAAGGCTGGATCGATTGAAGCCGCGAAGGAGACGCTAGTCCATGTCGCTGGGTTTGAAACAGAACGAAATTTAGATGTCTCGACGTTTGAAGGCGTGTATCTATTAAAACGCGGTGATTATTACTATATGTTTTTATCAACCGGCCAATGTTGCTCGGGTGATTATACATACCATGTTAAAGTAGGCAGAAGTACAACGATTCTCGGTGAATATACCGATCATTTAGGTCGTTCTATGCGCCAAGGGGCAGTGGGTGCGACTGTCGTTAATCAAAATGCCCACTTTATTGCAGTGGGCCATAATTCAATCGTTACTGATGATGCTGGTACCCATTGGATTGTTTATCATGGCTTTGATAACAGTGTTGCCACCCGTAATAAGCGCATGATGCTACTAGACAAGTTGAATTGGAATAGTGAAGGCTGGCCAAGTACGCTTGGTGGTGTCCCTAGTAATAATACCCGTCCTGGACCTGAATTATATTTATAACGAAGATTTTATATCTTAACTATTGACTAATTTCTAAGCGCTTACTAAAATATAATTAGCTTAAGTTATCGTTAACCTAAATTCAAATATTCACAAATAGAGGTGAAATTGATTGTTTTATCGACGATAACCACATATCAAACCATGCTATTTTCTTACGATGATTGTCTATAACAATACTCATCACTATATTAATAGAGGAGAAAAAATATGAAAAAGATGAAGTTTATCTTACCACTCATCACTTTTATGCTTGTTTTGAGTGCCTGTAACCCTGCAAGTTCAGGGACAGAGGAATCGACAAGTCAACCCCCGCAGACAAGTCAAGACTCAGGCTCTCATCAAGAGGAGCGAACAATTACTTGGGAAGGTGCTGATGATATTGTCATCCTTCTAGGTGAACCCTTTGATTTACTTGAAGGGGTTAAGGCTATTGATAGTGTTGAGGGTGAGCTCGACGTTATTGTTGCCGACGATGACTATTTTGATTTTGATTATGTCTCACAGTATACGATCACATATGAGGCGACAAATAATGTAGGCACCACTTCAACCAAATATCGTATGGTTCAAGTTATTAAAGGGCCTAACGTTCTCAATGGTTCGTTTACCATGGGAAAAACCTACTGGCGCTTTGATGTACCTGGTGGGGCAGGAACCTTCGCTGTCATTGAACAAGAAGCGCGCATTAGTGTGACCGATACAGGCGCAGAAGCTTGGGCGGTTCAACTTTATCAAACAGGTTTACAGTTTGAAAATGGTAAAACTTATGAAATGACCTTTAAGGCCAAAAGTAGTTCGGGGCGTAGCCTTTCTGCCGGTTTTGAAAATGTCTCCAACAACTATGCGATGCTCATTCCTGGTTATCCCGCCATGCTTCTAGATGAAGAATTCCAAACCTATTCAGCGCTTTATACCGCCGATGATGATTATGGCGCGATTAAAGCTGTCATTTATCTTGGCCGTGGTCTTGATATTGATAGTCTCGCAACTCGCGATAATCCGCTTGATGTCACAATCGACAACATTATGATTCGTGAAATCACACTTCCTGAAGCGAGTAAACGGCCAGTCTTTAATAATGCTGGCACCGTCACAGTGCAAACTGGCGATCAATTTAACGCCCTTCCTCCTGTGACTGCTACTGATTATTTAGGAAACGATATTTCGAGTGATATTGTTCGTGTTGGTGAGGTGCCTGCTAACATTGCCGCTGAAACAAGAATGCTCATTAGCTACCGGGTTGAAGATAGTGAAGGTAACTTCAACTTTATCAACCGGACGGTGAATTATCGAATTGCCAAAGACAATCCATATAATCTAATTAATGCCGACTTTGAAAACGGATTCCAAGGCTGGACCCGCGATGTCAACCAAACAAACGGTACCGGTGCAGCCACCTTCGTTGATAATGAAGATGGCACAATTAGCGCCGATATTAGTAACGGCTCTAACGACAATTGGCATATTCAGTTGTTCCAAAATAATGTGTCCCTTGAAAAAGATAAAATTTATCGGACAACACTTGTGGCGAAGGCGAGTGTGGAGCGTAATCTCACGATTGAAATTAGTAATCCCGCGACGTCATTTACGCGCATTGCTACTGAACTTGTGCCATTGGGAACAGACTACCAAACTTATATCATTGAATTTAAATCAACGGTCACGACCTTTGCTAAGTTCTCACTACTTTTAGGTGGCCAAGGCAATAATACGGTCAGTATTGATGAGTTTGAAAATACGATGATTAATGCTGAAGACGCTCAAACAATCGATCTACGTGACTATCAACCTTATGAAGTCATTAATGGTGATTTCAAATATGGTTATTATGGTTGGACCAAAGAAGCGACCAATGGATCGAGTATTGATTTTGTCGCTGATAGTGTCAACGAAACTGTCACCCTTGTGGTTGAAACACCAGGCACAGCTGATTGGCATGCCCAAATCAATCAAGACGGTCGTCAATTTAGTAGTGGTGTCACTTATACAATGACCGTGGTTGCGAGTAGTCTTGCTGCCACGACAATCGTGATGGAAGCCACGAATAACAATGGTGAAACCGTTCTTGCCCGACAAAACATTGATCTGACGAGTGTTGAACAAACATTTACGATGACTTTCACGCCAAGTCAAGATTTTACGCAAGGAAAGGTTTCATTACTCATTGGGACATCCGCTGTTACAAGCATTACAGTCTCAACAGTAGAGATTACCCAATAGCATGAAGAAGTACTATACAAGTTTAACGATATTTCTCGCCCTTGTCCTTGTCGCGTGTAATCCCCCAACAAGCTCAGAAGATCACTTGACGAGCAGTGAAGAAGTGACGAGTAGTGAAACAGTGACGAGTGAAACACCAACAGTTTACACCAATCCCGTATGGGAACCTGTGCTTGCTGATCCAAGTGTGATTCGTGGTGATGATGGGATGTTCTATGCTTATGGTACCCAAGATAATGCCTTATGGGGCGATTATTATGGGGTCCGTTATATTCCCATTTTATCAAGTCCAAATCTCGTTGACTGGACGTATGCTGATGCCGTATTTAAACCGGCAACGTTACCCACGTGGAATCCAACGTCTGGGGCAGGCTTATGGGCACCTGACGTCGTCAAAATTGGTGACACATATAATTTATATTATTCGCTGTCTGCCTGGGGTGACCCTAATCCTGGCATCGGCGTCGCAACCGCAACTCATCCGCTTGGTCCTTGGGTTGATGAGGGCAAATTATTTGATAGCACCGAAATTGGTGTGATTAATTCTATCGATCCTGCCGTGTATGTCGATGAAGATCAACGCGTCTATATGCTCTGGGGTAGTTTTACTGGCATATATGCGGTTGAACTGACTAGTGATGGACTCGCACTTAAGGACGGAACAACAGCGCTTGCTAACACGAATAAAATACTACTAGCTGGTGTTGATAATCGTCGCTGGGAAATCGGTAACTACGAAGGGGCTTATGTCACTAAAAGTGATGGGTGGTATTATCTTTACCTCTCAACAGGAACGTGCTGTGAAGGCCTGAATTCGACGTATGAAGTTCGCGTGGCAAGAAGCCAAAGCATCATGGGGCCCTATTATGATAAGGCAGGAAGATTAATGACGTCCCAACAAAATATTGGCACACCTGTTGTCCGTGCTAACAATGATTTTGTTGGTGTTGGTCATAATTCAGTTGTTGTTGATGATGCTGACCAACAATGGATTGTCTACCACGGTTTTGATACAAGAGAAAGTGCGACTTATGGCAATACCAATCGACGTACCCTTCTCATTGATCGTCTCGTCTTTGATGAAGACCTATGGCCATCTGTATCAGGTCTAGGAGCTTCACGTGGGGCTGATCGACCGATTATTAATGACTTAACTTGATGACTTTGAAAGGAAATCATATGAAACATACAACAAAAGGCTTGATGTTTGTGGTTGGAGCGATGCTATTAGCCGCTTGTGGACCCACTTCAAGTCAACCAACAAGCAATACGCCAAACTCTGAAAATGGGGATAGTGTTGAACCATCACTCCCCGAATTTGATAATGTCGCTCTTACATTTGGTAACCCTATTACGGGGGCGGATGGCACGGCGATGCGCCAATTAGTCCGTGATTTTAACGCCGAATATGAAGGGCAAATTAGTATCGAAGAAACGTTCCTCCCTGAGGTTGATTACTATGAATCACTCATTGCGACAATTCCGATGAAACGCTCATTTGATGTTGCTCTCATTCATAGCTATCGGATTCCTTCTTTTGCTAACAAGAACTTACTTTACCCCCTCAATGATCTTATTGCCACAACCGGTATTGATATTAGTCGTGAAAATTACATTGAGTCGGTTTATGACGCCATGACTTACAATGATTCTCAATATGGCGTTCCTCTTGATGTGCATAGTATTATGCTCTATTACAACCAGGACTTGTTAGATAGTCATAGTGTCGGTGTTCCCACAAATCGGGGTGAACTGATCAGTGCGGCTAAAAAGATGCCTAATACCTCCGCTGGTGGTTATGGTTTACCGCTATCGAGCACATGGCCAAGTGAATATATTTTCACAAGTGCACTTTATCAAAATGGTGGTCATGAAATTGATGTTGATAGTTTTATGCCAGCCTTTAATAATACTGCTGGTGCTAATGCATTATCGGCGGTTGCAGATTTGATTCACACGGAGAAAATCTCCCCACTTAACGTGTCGGTTGATGCCGATATGCTCATGTTTCAACAAGGAAAAGCGATGTTCCATATTAATGGTAACTGGATGCTTAATTCAATGATTGAATCAGGCATTAACTTTGGCGTGACTTCGCTGGCAAACATGTTTGTGGATAGTGAAACTGACAATAGTGATAAAGTTGCTGCCCGTAGTCATACCTTCGTCCTTCCTGATGGCCGTAATGATGAGACCAAACAACAAGCAGCAATGGTCTTTATCAAATATGTCACTGAACATGCCTATTTATGGGCACAATCTGGCGGTCATATTCCCGCTAGTAATATTGCTCGTGCTACTGATGAATACCTAGCGTTACCTTATCATCAAACGTATGGTGATGTGAATCATTACACACTCAATCAACCATCACCTTATTACTATGAAGCTTATTCACCAGTGTTTAGTCGTGTCACTAGTGCCTTAACTAATGCTAACTATGACGCTGCCCAATTACTTGCTGCTGCTGCGGCTGAAGGTGAACAAGCGGTTATTATTGCACAAATGAGCTAAGGGGAAGAGGATATGCAAAGCAAGCGAAAACACCACGCACAGGAAACCGCCAAACGCTACTTAACTGTAGGATTATTTCTCCTTCCATATATCCTTTTGTTTGCGACTTTCTTTGTCTATCCTCTCCTCTATGGCATCTATATTTCCTTTTTCCGTTATAACGTATTTGATCCTTCGCAATCCACATTTGTCGGCTTTGATAATTTCCGACTAGCCATCACAGGTTTAACGGTGGGAACCACGCATATAACCCTTTACATGAATATGTTTTGGGGCGCGCTTAAAAACACGTTGTTGTTTGTTGTTGTTTCCGTGCCGTTACTCATTGTCATCCCGATATTCATCGCGATTCTCATTGATATTCAACCACGCTTTTATAAGGTGTTTCGGGTGATTTTCTTTCTTCCGACTATCTTATCGATATCCGCGGTTGGGATTATCTTTAAATGGCAATTTGATACGCAATATGGGTTTGTCAATGGTGTGCTCCGCCTTTTTGGTGGCGGCGATATTGCCTGGTTAAACGCTCAACCTTACGCCTGGATTGCCATTATTGCGACAACCGTGTGGTGGACAATTGGCACGAATACGGTGATCATCGGTGCCGGGCTCAAGGAAGTCGATAAACAAATGTATGAAGCAGCCGAAATTGACGGGGCTTCTTATGGTCGTGTGATGTGGAGCGTGGCCTTGCCTAGCATCCGTAATCAAATCTTCATTGTGACATTTACAACGATTATTGCTAGTTTCAATATTTATGGACAACCCGATATTCTCACTGGTGGTGGCCCTGCTCTTACAGGCGATATTCCTCTTGGTACGCCAGGATCGACAACGGTGGTGATGATGGTCATTCGTGGCCTCCTCAATGGCGTCAATCGTCAACCCGGACTAGCTGCGGCGATGTCACTCATATTTGGATTATTTATTCTCATGTTTAGTCTTGCTCAAGGGGCATATAACAAATATAAGGAGAAACACTAATGGCATTTAGAAGTGGCGCAAAACGGCGCAAAAAAATCGCATTTGTTATCCTGCTTATTCTTGCCATTGTGTGGATGATGCCTTTGCTATGGGCATTAGGCACTTCCTTTAAAACGGCGAGTGATATGCGCACGCATATTATTTCACCCATTCCCTTTGAATTTACCCTCGATAATTATATCAATCTCTTTTCCAATGCTAGTGCATATCCGATTTTTAAATGGTTGAGAAATTCGGCACTGATTTCGATAACTCACACGCTTTTATATTTGATTTTTGCTTCTCTTGCCGCTTATGCCTTTGGTGTGATGCGCTGGAAGGGTCGTAATATTGTATTTGGTTTTTTATTAGCGACCATGGCCATTCCTAGTGTCATTAATCTTACCCCACTGTTTTCGATGGTTATTCAATTTGGATGGCTCGATAGTGAGGCGGCTTGGAAGTCGATATTTGCACTAATTGTTCCCGGTTTAGGAGGCGTCTTTGGTCTATTTATCCTCCGGCAATTCTTTAAGAACATCCCTTATGATCTTGTAGAAAGTGCACAAATTGAAGGATTAGGTCACTTTGGAGTTTATTTAAAAATTATATTGCCACTAGGAAAAAGTGCACTCATGGTCGCAGGTTTATTTGCCTTCATGGGCAGTTGGAATGACTATTTATGGCCAACTTTAACGGCTTCCGTTCACTTTGATCAAGACTGGTACACCCTGCAGACAGGTCTTGCCACGATGCAATCACAGGCTAACTATGATTATGGGCTTGTCCTTGCTGCCGCAGTCATTTCAATTTTACCGGTCTTAGTTGTTTATATGTTTGTTCAAGAAAAAATTATCGACGGTGTTTCACACACTGGTCTTAAATAACAAGGAGTCGCTATGTTACGAAACGAATATCCTCGTCCCCAATTTGTCAGAGATCATTGGTTAAGTCTAAATGGCCAATGGGATTTTGCCTTTGATGATGAGAATGTAGGTATTGGGGAAAAGTGGTTTATTAATGGTAAATTTCCCCTTAAAATCCAAGTACCTTTTGCATTCCAAACCCCCCTGAGTGGCATCCATGATCAACGCTTCCATGATTATGTGTGGTACCGACGCACATTTCATGTTGAGGCCCAAGAACATAAACGTTATATCCTCCATTTTGGTGCTGTTGATTACCAATGTCGTATTTATCTTAATGGTCATGAAATTGGCCATCATATCGGTGGGCAAGCACCATTTAGCTTCGATGTTACACCGTATTTGAACTATAAAGAGGAAACCCTTGTTGTTTGGGTTCATGATCCTTCTGAAGATGTGTTCTTGCCACGTGGTAAACAATATTGGAAAGAAAAACCAGAAGTGATTTGGTATAACCGCACGAGTGGTATATGGCAATCTGTATGGGTCGAAATAGTTGATGATGCTTATATCCAATCGCTTAAAGTTACCCCACGTTATGATGAGGGTATTGCTGATATATGTGTCACACTTAGCTGTCTAGGTAAGGAGCTCAGTCTTGATATTGATGAGGGCCTAGTTGAACTTGTTGATATCCCCCGAACTAACCCCTTTACCTTTAGTGTTAAACTGCTAAAAAATGACGATGATTTTACCAATAAATCATGGTCACCCGAACAACCTTATTTATTTCCATTCACACTTAAATATGGAGATGATATGGTCAAATCATACTTGGGTATGCGGAAAATTCATGCTGAAAATGGCCGTACTTACCTGAATAATAAGCCTTATTACTTTAAACTCGTACTTGATCAGGGTTATTGGCCAGAAAGCTTACTGACTCCACCGAGTATTGGTGCGCTTAAAGACGATATTGAGGTGGCTAAGGCCATGGGTTTTAATGGAGCACGCAAGCATCAAAAATGTGAAGATCCTTATTTTGCCTACTACGCCGACCACCTTGGCTATCTTGTTTGGGGGGAAATGGCCAGTTCGATTGAGTTCAATGAAACGTCAGCCTGGCGTGATATCAATGAGTGGCGACAAATTATTGAGCGTGATTATAATCATCCCTCAATTGTGGCCTGGGTTCCCCTTAATGAGAGTTGGGGCGTGCCACAAATAGGGACAGATAAACGTCAACAACAACATGCCCTTGATTTATACGATCTTATTAGATCACAGGATCAGACCCGTCTCATTGTCGGTAATGATGGTTGGGAACAAGTCAAAACTGATATTTGCGCGATTCATAACTACATGCATGGGGCTGCGGATGATCCTCAAGCCCAAGCTGACTTCCGTCAATCCATTAGTAGTGTTGAAGCATTGATCAATTCACGACCTGCTCAACGGCCAATATATGCTGAAGGTTATCATCATGAGGGACAACCCATTTTGCTAACAGAATTTGGCGGAATTTCTTATCGTGTCAACGGTGATGGATGGGGGTATACTGCTGTTAATAATGGTGAGCACCTCCTCAGTGAGTATCGGCGAATCATCAATGATATAAGGGATAGTAGTGGCCTTGTTGGTTATTGTTACACCCAACTTTGTGACGTTGAACAAGAGATTAACGGCCTCCTCACTTATGACCGCCGTCCTAAAGTGAGTATTGACAAAATTCGGGAGATTAATGACTTAATCCCCTCTTAAACTATTGGTTTTTATACGTTTTCCTAAGTTTGACGAGCATGATAAAGGAAACGTACATCATACACAATCATTAAAGTTTTGATGAAAGGAGAAAAAATGAAAGCAAAAACATCAAAATTATTAGTTGCTATGTTAGCCCTAGGTTTTCTTGCTGGATGTGGACCAAGCTCAAGTAGTGAAACACCGATCAGTGAACAACCTTCTGTTAGCGATCCGACATCAGAGGCAATTACTAGCGAACAACCAAGTGAGGAACCTAGTGAACAACCAAGTGAAGAACCAAGTGAAGAACCAAGTTCTGAGGAAATTCCTGGTGAACCTATTCGCATGGGAACCGCTGCTGATGCCCTTACTCATGCAGGCGAACTTGTTTTAGAAGCAGGTGACAATGTTGACATTTCTTATGCTCGTATTGTCGATGATGTTGCCAGTATCGAATTTGCTCCTGAAACTGGAGCGAGTTATGACGAACTCAAACTATATCTTAAGAATCCGGAAGCTGTCAGTGATGATCGCTATACGCTCACCTTCAAGGTTAATCCTGCAGTGGCCTTTACTGGCCTAGTCAATGGTGAACCACGTGACTTTATTCGTGGCGAAAATGACGTGACAATCAACTATGACGAACCCGAAGGTGTCAGTCTTGAATTCATCTTTAGTATTGATGAAGTCGGTGCTGAGTTAAAAGCCAATGATGTCTCATTCAGTGACTTTGTCTTCACCGCGCGCGTTTATGACAGCGTAGAGGATATTATTGTTGATGGTGATACAAGTGACTGGACGAACACACGGGCCTATGAAAATACGGTTGGTGTTCATGGTGTGACACCAACAACTGAGCACAAATCAGTTGATTTCTATGCAACCTTAACCTCAACGGGTCTCTTCTTACTTGCCGATGTCTATCATGACCTTTATGTCACCGAAGCTGGTCAATGGTGGCAAGCGACTAACTTTGAATTCTTTATCAAAGGTGGCAATCAACGCTGGGTTAGTGCCCGTCAAGTCGAAGGCAACTTTACAACCTCTGCAGGTATTACTGAAGCTGCCTGGGTCACAACCCCTAATGGAACTGAAGGCGAAGCGAATTTCCACACAGTTGTTGAAGTATTTATACAAACTGCCGATCTACCTGCTGACGCCATTGTTGCCGGTGAAATCCGTGTTGGTTTTGCCTGGAAGACTGATGGTGATGTGAATACTGGTGGCGAAGCTGCTGGTGGTGGCGAAGACTCATACTGGGTTCCTGCTGGTACCTGGGTTAATAATGCCGACCAAACATTTGTCGACGTGAATGGTATCCATCTTGAAAGTCAAGTTAGCTTTGAAGCAACAACCATGACCATTGATGGCGACCTTAGTGACTGGAGTGAAAAACTCACTTACACGACCAACAATGTCTATTTGGAAGGCAGTGATGAAACTGATCATAAAAACGTTACTTTCTATGCTTTCCTAAATGAAGAAGGTTTATTTGTTGGTGCCCGTGCTCATCATGATGTTTATATCGATGATCAAGCAGAATGGTATAAAAACACCAATTTCGAATTTTTCGTTAATGGTGCCAATCAATACTTTGTATCTGCAAGTGGTGCTGTCG